>JACDAZ010000010.1 GCA_013695175.1 Flavisolibacter sp.
TTGCAAAAGTAAGGAAATAAGGCACACCAACAAGATTTTTCAGAGCTACAAACATTAAGCCATAATAATTTTTTGTTATTTTCATCACAACTATCCGAACTTTTGAAAAATGAAAAAGTCCCTGTAAATTGATTTTGCAACAAATCATTAATAACATGGGACTTTTCCGCAGAACTAAAAATAACAACCGCCCTTTAATCCGCCAAATAATTGATCTTATTCCGTCTCCTATTTTACAAAGAGCCATTAACCGGCATAAGACTGATAAATATTGCAGCAAGTACAGAACTTATGATCAGTTAGTGTCCTTAATGTTCGGACAGCTGAATAAATGTTATACGCTGGAGGATATATCAGCCGGCATTGGCGTCAGCGGCACCTTTATTAAAGACCTGGGACTTCATCAGAGTCCTGCCCGCTCCACCATGAGCGATGGCAATAAGAAGCGCAACTGGCAAGTCTTTGAAAGCCTTTACTACAGCTTATTACGCCATTATGAAGGCATATTGATAAAAAGGCATCATAGCAGAGTAATTGAAGAAATAAAAACTAAAACTATCAAGATAATTGACTCCACTACTATCAGCCTGTGTTTGAGCCTTTTTAACTGGGCAAAGTTCCGGACAGCTAAAGGAGGCATTAAAATACACACCTGCTGGGATGATACTTTGATGATACCTGACATGATAAACATTACAGAAGCAAAACTTCACGACAGCAAAGGCATGCACAGGCGCTTATTTGACAAAGGCACTATTATAGTTGAAGACAAAGGCTATTTTGACTTTGAATTGATGAAGCTGCGCATAGACAATGACAACGAATTTGTAACCCGCATTAAAGACAACACCTCTTATGAAGTCATTAAAGAAAGGGACTTACCCGATGATACTGATCAACACATTCTTTGTGATGAAGAAATAATGCTCACCGGAACAGCAGCCGCCAAAGCAGGTATAGAGGCTTATGCATTAAGAAGAATAGCGGTCTACGATGAAGAGCAAAACCGAACCATTGAGCTCATTACCTCTAATATGGATTGGGCGGCAAATACCATTAGCCAACTTTACAAAAAACGCTGGCAGATTGAACTATTCTTTAAAGCGCTGAAACAAAATCTTCAGGTAAAAACATTTACCGGCACATCCCCAAATGCAGTGAAATCGCAGATTTATGTAGCTCTTATCTGTTATCTGCTGCTGGAGCTTATAAGAAGAAATACCTGCAAGGCAGCGCATGCTTTCAGCAACTTTACAGAAAAAATAAGAATCTGTCTTTGCTACTATCTGAGCCTGGATTATGTGTGTAATGAAATATGTCAGGGGGCAAAAATTGTAATAGCAGAAAAACCCCCCGACTTATTTTCCAGCCATTTAAAGCATCCATCCAGTAAAATCAATACTTTCAACCTGCTATTTGAATAATTTTAAAAAAAGTTCGGATGGCTATGTTAAACTATATCAAAATTAATAATAGTCGTTAACGGTATAACAGCTTTGTAATGACAGGAAAGTATATGTTCCTGACTTCCTTTATTTGCTGCTGCTTAATAATATATTGATGAAATTATCTTCGTCAGCCCTGCTTTTACAAAGCGTTGTTTTAGCAGAACACTATTAAAAGGCTGATACTTCCATTTTTTCACAATACTCTTTAAGGCTTTTGGCCCTTTGTTGCATACGCTCCAGGAGAACATTCTTCTCTTCATCCTGAATCTGCGTTTTTCCTGCATTCAGGAAACGCCAGGAAAAAATACAAGCTGCTTCATTAACCTTTCTGAAAATAAATTCATGTACCAATGAAATATCCATCTCTTCAATTTTACAACTTTCAACATATGTTATTTCTTCTTCTGTTACTGTCATCTGTATTGGTGAGATGGTAGCCTGGTAGTCATTAAAAGTGCAATAATGTATACTTCCAACAAATACGGCGGGTATATCCTGTTCTACATTTTGAAGGCCGGGCAGCCATTCCGGATGATTGGGAATGTTCATCAGTACCATATAAGCCTCCCGGTAGTTGGCTGCAATCGGTATTTCAAAGTAAGCTGTTGCTTCCTTTGGATAATCGTGCTGTGGTTTTGGTGGTTCAGGCGTTGTTTTTCTTTTCTCATTCAGCAAAGCAAAGCGGTATTCCACCTCTCCGATAGAAGGATAACTTTCTGAAGAATTGAACCATTCCATTCCGGCATCAGGTGATTCATCAGAGTGCTGCAACAATTTTTCAGTTAGCAGCAGGTATTCATGGGAAGGCACACTGTTTTTCAGCAAACGATGGGCAACAATTACATCAGTACCGGAAAGTTTGGTAAAACCGCCGGCTTTTATTTCGCCTATTGACCCATGATGAGCCACAAACTTCAGCGTAAGATGAGTAATTTGATTGCATGCTTTACAGGGACACACAGCATGTTGCTGCATCCACTTGCGTTGAAAATGAAAAGCATTGAAAATTTTAAGACAAGTGTCCTGGATTTCTTTTTGAGATGGCGCAGGTCCTCTTTTAAACATCAGAACCGCATCTCCTTCTATCTCGGAAATCTCATATTCATCTTTAACTGCATCAATAATTGTATTAATCAGCATACTTATGGCAAAGGAACTGTGACTAAGTTCGGTATTGGTTACAAATTCTGTAAATCCGCTGATATCCGGAATTAGTATAGTTGTAGGAGATCCGGCCATATGAGAAAGTTGATTTACTAAGGTAAGGATTTAAAAAGCAACAGCATTTTTAGGCAATCTTAATCCTTTAAGCGATATTAAACACTGAAGCATTTCAGAAATTTAATCGTATACCTCACAGTACTTTCAACTTCCTGAAGAATTACCCTGAAGTCATTTTTTTTGCGACACTGCGAGGAACGAAGCACTGCTTGAAAAGTAAAAGCAGACATCCTTTTTGCTTGCTGCAGGTGGATTTCGATGCTGTGTCCAACCCGGCAAACTATTCTGAAGTTATTATTTAGAAGCTGATGACTGAAACTGCTCAATGTTGTTTGTCTGACCCGAACCACTGCTGATTGGAGTGGTCAGAATTTTACTGGTACATTTCAGAATTTAAAAAGAATCAATTAATTGCCACTCAAGCTCTCGTCACGCCAACTTGCATGATGAATCTTTGTGGTGAATTAAGTAAGAAACAAAAATGGAAATTTTAAGTTGATTTGAGAAACCCGACAACCTAAAAAGCGAAACAAGCAAGTAGGGAAAACCAAAAACTTATGCCAAGTAATAAATTTCTTTTAAATGGAAATACTACTGTTGTTGGACTATTGATAATGATTCGTTTTCAAATTATCTAATTAATA
>JACDAZ010000459.1 GCA_013695175.1 Flavisolibacter sp.
AATGTCCAAAAATATCAGGTCAATATTTTCTTTTTGCAGGTATTCCAATGCTTTAAACGCATCCGTAAATTCTGCTTTAAGATCGAGGTATGGAACTTTGGATGCATGAGACCTTATAATGTCTAAAGCTATGGGTTCATCATCTATGGCAATTGCTTTCATTGATATTCTGTCAATTAAAGAACTAAGATAATTGTATAGTAAGATGAACAAAGAATTCTTTCCCGGTTTCGCGAATGATAAGTTCATGTTTGGAGGGATATAAAAGTTGCAGCCTTTGTTTTACATTGATTAAACCAATACCACTTTTATCTTTTTCAGGGTCTGCGTCCTGTTTTTGGTGTTTAATGTTGTATACATCAAAAAACAGTTTATTTTCTTTTACCTCCAGGGTTACTTTTATATGTGATGGCTCACGAAAACTTATTCCATGCTTAAATGCATTTTCAACAAAAGGTATTAATAACATAGGTGCTATTTCCACACCATTAATCAATTTTTCTATTCCTGCTTCAATTTTTATACTGGGTATAGGATCTGTCCGCAGTTTTTGCAAGCTTATATAATTGTTCAGATATTCAATTTCTCTTGCTAAAGAAATTTTTTCCTGCATGTTTTCCTGCAACATAAACCGCATCATATCTCCCAATCTTTCTACGCCTTCACTGGTACGTTCTGCTTTTTCCTGAATTGCGGTTCCATATATAGTATTTAAAGCATTAAACAAAAAATGAGGATTGATTTGAGATCTTAAAAAATCAAAACTGGCATTAGACTGTCCCAGCTCTTTTTTCAAATAAAAAAGTTCTTCGTTGCCTTTCATTTGTTTTTTAAATAAAATCCAACAAAGAGGAGATATTATAAAAAGCTGAAAAGCAACATTGAAAAAAGTAATGCCTGCACCAGCCCCTTCATCTTGTGCAAAAAGCATTGCTAATAATAACATGGGGAGAAAGGCTATAAG
This sequence comes from Flavisolibacter sp., assembly GCA_013695175.1. GTDB lineage: Bacteria > Bacteroidota > Bacteroidia > Chitinophagales > Chitinophagaceae > Flavisolibacter. The sequence continues at coordinate 965 of JACDAZ010000459.1, forward strand.
TAAAGTAATAAAAACTTTAGCTATATAGGATCTGAATGGTTTTGTTTTAGGTAAAGCTTTAGGTATTAAAAAATTAAATGAATAAGAATATAACAAAATAGTGCTTAAGCCTATGATTACCCAAACAGTACTTACATCTTTATCAGCAATACCAACTAACAGAAGGAATAAAACTATTAACCAGATGATAAATGCAATTAAACTAACTGAATTAATAAACTTAAACCTTACTTGTATGGCTTCTGCTTTACTTAACAAATAAAGGGAAGTATACTTTATTACAGAGTAGAAGGCAAAGAGCAACAAAAGCCATGAAGCATATAAAAAGCTGTTTTGAAACCTGTAGTTATGTGTTGTATTACTTATCCTGGAACCGGGGATGAAAGAGTACCTGAGATAAGTACTTACTATTCCATATATAAAACCAACCAGTAAGACTACCAGTATAATTAAAATGATGTTTACAGCTAAAGCTTCGTTTTTAATTAGCCGTGGTACAATTATAAAATTTAAAAATAAAAAAGACAGGTACAATAAAGTGATCCGTACCAGGTTTGCAACGAAAATGTAATCAAAAGGTGCTTTAGCTATACCCGTAGAACCCCTGTTTGATCTCAAACCCAGATTCAAAGCATCTGTTACCAGAAAAAAAAGCAGAAACACATAAATGGTTGTAGCTGCCCAAAATTCAATCCTTTTAAAATTCTCAGGTTTATTTATAAAATCTTTCATTATTTATTCTTGGAACAGCAATGCTAATTGATACTGCCAGTAATTTATTGTAAAAGTGATGAAACTCGCATAAAGAGTGATGAAATGCTCAATTATTCCAATTTTTTAATCAAAGTAATAAGTTCATAGTGTAATTGTTGAGAGGTGATATAGTCTGGTATTAAAAATTGAATTTCCGTCACTTTTTCACACGCTTTCATCACATTCAATTTTAGAAGGTTTAAATATTTTCTACTCTTGCTCATAATACATCACATTCAAAAAATTTAGCAACAATGACTATTATGAGACTCATTTTAATCGCTATACTTTCTTCTACATTAGTTGTAAGTTCTTACGCACAAAGTGGGGGAAAAGTTTCTGGTCAGGTAAATGAAACAGAAAAAGCAACGGCTGCCACTATAACTCTTTTAAAGGCTAAAGATTCAGCTGCCATAAAATTTTCGGTGGCAGGTAAAGACGGATCTTTTGTTTTTGATAAATTATCATTTGGTAATTATTTAGTTTCAGTGACAGCAGTTGGCTACCAGCCTGTCTATTCAAATAAATTTGAAATTAATGCGCAAAACCAGGTTGTTCAATTGCCTGCTTTCAGTCTTGTAGCTGTTTCAAAATCACTTACAGGAGTAACCGTTACAGCAAAACGACCATTAATAGAACAAAAAATTGACCGAACTATAGTAAATGTAGATGCATCGGTAACAAATGTTGGTACCAATGCTTTGGAGGTGTTAGAAAAATCGCCCGGTATAACAGTTGATAAAGAGGGAAACATCAGTTTGAAAGGAAAAGAAGGCGTTATGGTGATGATTGATGGTCGCCCTACACAATTAGGCGGTGCTGATCTGGCCAATTTTTTAAGAAATATGACATCCAATCAAATGGACCAGATAGAAATCATGACCAATCCACCTGCACGGTATGATGCTGCCGGTAATGCAGGAATAATAAACATAAAAACTAAGAAAAATAAAGCTGCCGGTTATAATGGTACATTAACATTAGGTTATACACAAGGTAAATATCCAAAAACAAATGAATCTTTTAATTTCAATTACAGGCAGGGAAAAATAAACTTCTATACCAACTTAAGCCACTATTACAATAAATCATTTAGTACACTTACCATACAACGAAATCTTAAAAAAGGAAACACAACAGAGCTGGAGAATTATTTTGATCAGCGGGCAGATATGAAGCGTGAAGGCAACTCGTATAATGCTAAAACCGGTCTTGATTATTTTTTAAATAAAAAAACAACTTTAGGTTTTGCTATTAATGGATTTACAAATCCTTCGATTTCTGATAATAAAAATCAAACAAATATCTCCACACCTGCAAAAGACCTGGAGAGCATTACTCTGGCAACAGTGGGTAGTGATGTAAGATGGAAAAGCTTCAGTACCAACATGTATTTTAGAACAGTATTGGACACTACAGGCAAGGAGCTTAGCTCTGATTTTGATTATATGACTTATGATTCAAGGAACAACCAGTTAATGATCAACTCATTCTTTGATGCTGACCATAATTCAATCAATAAATCAGATACCTTGATGGGCAACCTGCCGCAGAATATTAAAATTTACAGTGGCAGAATTGATTACCTACATCCTTTAAAAAAAGGAGCCAAATTTGAGGCAGGCATTAAAAGTAGTATAGTACGAACCGATAATAATGCAGTTTATGACAGTATAGAATATGGCAGCATCAGACATGATTTTAACCGCAGCAACCATTTTATTTATGAAGAAAATATTAATGCAGCTTATATTAATTTAAGTGGTTCAATTTCAAAAAAAATAAATGCACAACTTGGGTTACGCCTTGAAAATACAAATGCAAAAGGCAACCAGTTAACAACCGGAGAAAAATTTGACAGGCAGTATACCCAACTTTTTCCAACTGCTTATTTTCAATACAAGGTAAATGAGAAAAACAATTTTGGGCTGAACTACGGACGCAGGGTTCGCAGGCCAAATTATCAAAGTCTGAATCCTTTTATCAGGTTTATTGACAGGTATACCTATAGCCAGGGCAATCCTGATCTAAAACCACAATTGAGTGATAATATAGAGTTATCACACACCTACAAGAACATTTTAACTACAACCATTAATTATAGTGCTACCAACGACATTATTCAAATGGTGTTGGAGCAGAAAGGCAGAGAGGCTTATGCAAAACAGGCAAACATTGCATCACTTCGTCAGTATGGTATTGCACTGAGTGCTAATACTCCTGTAAACAAATGGTGGACATCAAATGCTTATGTAAATGTTTTTAATAACCATTTTAAAGGCATTGTAAATAATATTCCTATATCATTTGAGGCAACCGCATTTTCTTTTAATTCTTCCCAGCAGTTTAAGGTGTCTAAAGCTTTTACAGCAGAATTAAATGCTTTTTATAGAAGTGGCGGGGTAGAAGGTGTTTTAAGAACTAAAGGTAGGGGAATGGTGGCTGCGGGTTTTAGCCAGCAAATGTTTAAGAACAAAGGAACCTTTCGTTTTACTGTGAGAGATATTTTTTATACGCAAAGAATGAATGCAAGAGCAAACTATGGAAATGTAGATGCTGCTTTCCAGGAAGTAGGTGATTCAAGAACAGTGAATCTTGGTTTTACATACAGGTTCAGTAAAGGAAAAATCACTCCTTTCAGAAAGAAAAATACAGGCAGTGCCGGTGAAGAACAAAATCGTGTAGGCGTAGATTAAAATTATTTAAATAGCTGGTTGAAAAAAGAGAGTGACAGGAGTTGCCGTAAAAAGCTTCTCTTCGTTGCTCTTCTTTATTTCTTTAGCTGATTATAATCACCATCAGTTATTCTATCACTATCCATAGTTTTTCTGATAGATGTAAAAGGTAATTTCCAAAGTTTTCCAATAGTAAGTTCTCTTTCATCTGCATAGGTGGGAACCCCTGTTACAATTTCGTTTTGGTGTATGTTCAATCGTACAGTTTTATGTAACCTGTCCCAAAAAGAAAAAATGATTGAGTAATTACTGTCTGTTTCTCTTCGTATCATAGAATGATGAATGCCATGCATCCGTGGTGTTACAATTAATTTATTCAATGCTTTTTCTAACCTGAAGGGAAGTTTCATATTGCTATGGTGAAACTGTGAAGCTGCTTCAAATAAAATTTCATAAATAAGAACCATCATAGGTGAAACACCAATTAAAAGGACAGCTGCACCTCTGAAAAATATGGAGCCTATCATTTCACCAAAATGAAATCTAAAAGCCGTAGTGATATCCAGGTCAAGATCTGTATGATGAACCAAATGAAACCGCCATAGTATTGGCATTTTATGTAACAAAATATGCCAGATGTAATTACTATAATCTAATAATAAAAAAGCAATGATCGACGTAACAATTAAAGGTGCATCAAATAAATAATTCAACCCAATCTGCCATGTTTCATTTTTTACTGCAAGCCAAACCATGGCAGGTATAAACAACAAACGAAGCAGTACAAATGCAGGAATGGATACAATAAAATTGATGATGATTCTTTTCCACCTGCTTTGAACTCTTTTTCGTAATTGAAATTTGGTTTCAATTAGAAATAGAATAATAAAAAGTG
>JACDAZ010000080.1 GCA_013695175.1 Flavisolibacter sp.
ACGGGCATAGTTCAATGGCAGAATAGCGGTCTCCAAAACCGTTGATGGGAGTTCGAATCTCTCTGCCCGTGCAGATCTTATAATTAACGAGTAGGAGTTCCCTGCCCGACTGACGCCGGTCAGGCGGGGAATCTCTCTGCCCGTGCAGATCTTACAATTAACGTGTAGGGAGTTCCCTGCCCGACTGACACCGGTCAGGCGGGGAATCTCTCTGCCCGTGCAAATAAGGTTAAGGCTAAGATTAAGGTTGAACATTTAAAGTTCTCTCCTTAACCTCAACCTCAACCTCAATCTAACAATTATGAACAAAGTAACTGATTACTTCCGCGATTCTTACAAAGAGCTAACTGAAAAAGTAACCTGGCCAAACTGGACGCAATTACAACAATCTACTATGATTGTTCTAGGTGCCACAGTTATTATAACAGCAATGGTATGGGTAATGGATTTTATTGCTGCCGGTGGTTTAAATTTTATATACAAATTATTTTAACAGATGGAACCAGTAACTGAAAATATAGAAGAAGTACAACAGCAGGATACCAAATGGTATGTATTGCGTGTTGTGAGCGGCAAGGAGAGAAAAGTAAAAGAATATATTGATAAAGAAGTTTCCCGCGGTGGATGGAGCGAGGTTGTAAAGCAGGTATTTCTGCCGGTAGAAAAGGTATATAAAGTCCAGAATGGAAAAAAGGTGATGAGGGAAAGAAACTACTATCCGGGTTATGTAATGATTGAAATAAGTGATGGTAAATTCAGCGATGATCTTAGGGATGCAATAAAAAATACTCCAAACGTTATTCATTTTCTTGGAAAGGAAAATCCGATTGCACTACGCAAGGCAGAGGTAAATAAGATGCTGGGTAAGATGGATGAAATGGCTGAAGCAGGCGGAGTAAGTATGAGTGAACCTTTTATTGTTGGTGAAACAATTAAAATCATTGAAGGTCCATTTAATGATTTTAACGGTACCATTGAAGAAGTAAATGATGAGAAAAAGAAATTAAAGGTTACAGTTAAAATCTTCGGTCGTTCAACACCGGTAGAATTAAATTACATGCAAGTTGAAAAAATAAGTTAAGTGTTATAAAAATATATATAAGCCATCCCATGAAAACGGATGGCTTTTTTGTATGACCGGTAGAATAATTTTTTTGTTATCATATTTGTTGCTTTGGATAATTTTTTTCCAGTTATCCAGGTTGATATTTATTTTATATCACTTTCGCCAAACAAAGCAACTTACTATAGAAACTGATGTCCTAACATTTGTATATGGATTGCGTATGGATATTTCCATGGCATCTTATATTTTACTGCCTGTTTGTTTTGTTGTTCTAATTGGTGTTTTTATTCATTTTTTCAACAAGCGCATTATTTTTAAATTATACACTGCTGTTATTCTTTTTTTGCTTTTGATAGTTACATTGGCTGATCTGGAAATATACAAACATTGGGGATTTAGAATTGATGCTACACCTCTTAAATATTTATCTACACCCAAAGAAGCATGGGCTTCGGTAAGTCATCTGCCAATAATATTGATAGCATTTGTTTTTATTGGATCTTACCTTCTTTTTTATTTATTGTTCAATTCAGGTTTAAACCGTATTATCAGGTATTTAAAATTAACTCCATACAAATGGGGAAATCTTATTTTACTGTTAGTTTTTATAGGGTTTCTATTTATACCTATACGAGGGGGTTTACAACTGGCTCCCATAAATCAAAGCTCTGTTTATTTTTCAACCAATAATTTTGCAAACATTGCTGCCATAAATGCTCCCTGGAATTTTTTGCATGGTTTATTGAACACACCTTCAGACGGTAATAATCCATATCAATATTTTGATAAGCAAAAAGCTTCAGTAATTGTTGATTCACTTTTTGAAAAGCCATCTACCACCACAAAAATTTTAAATACAGATACACCAAATATTTTACTGATTATTTGGGAAAGTTTTACTGATAAGGCTACTCATCTTTCTATTAAAGGTGAAGAAGTAACTCCTTATTTTAATAGCTTAAAAAAAGAGGGGATATATTTTAATAACGTATATGCAAGTGGTGACCGTACAGATAAAGGAATTGCTGCAATTTTAAGTGGGTATCCTGCATTAAATAAAACATCTATTATACGAACTCCCAATAAAGCTGTAAAGCTGCCGCAATTAAGTAATTATTTTTCAAGAAAAGGGTATACAACTTCTTTTTATTATGGTGGTGAACCGGAGTTTGCTAATATTAAATCTTATTTATTAAGCAGCGGTTACCAAACATTAATTGACAAGAATTTTTTTAAAAAAAAAGATCAGAATTCTAAATGGGGAGCGCATGATGGGGTAGTAGCAAATAAATTATTAAAAGATATTGCAACTAAGGAAACTCCTTTTTTTACGACATGGCTTACGCTGAGCAGTCACGAACCTTTTGAAACACCTATAGCGCCTGCATTTAAAGGTTCAGGACATACCATACAATTTTTAAATTCATTACGCTATACAGATGATGTGCTTTCAATGTTTATTCAAAAATGTAAAACAATGCCGTGGTGGGATAATACACTTGTTATTATTATAGCTGATCACGGTCACCATTTACCGGAAACCGCAGACAGAATAAAAAATTTTAAAATACCTATGTTGTGGTTGGGTGGAGCTGTGTCTCAACCAGGGTTGGTAATAAAAAAAATAATTTCCCAAACAGATATGGCGGCTTCACTTATATATCAAACCGGTGGTAATGCTTCTAATTATAAGTACAGTAAAAATATTTTTGATTCCACCTCTAAAGGATGGGCATTTTTTACTTTCAATGATGGATTTGGATTTATAGAAAATTCTCAATCTTTTATTTTTGATAATGTAAGTAACCAAATTATCGCAGGTTATTTAAATAAAGGCTCACACATTGTAAATAAAGGAAAAGCATTACAACAAATGTTATATGATGATTATTTAAACAAGTAATCAACTTGTTAAAAGTTTTTTTGCTTATTTCTTTTATGATAAGCGGTAACCTTATCCGAAAGTAGTGAGTCTAATTTCGTACATCTATTCAATATGGCAATGCGTGCGGCTTTAATTTTATACCTGCAATTGTTTTTTTCAATTTTTTTGTTTGCACAAAATGTAATTAAACAATTACCTGCAAAAAGAACTACCTCAGTTATAAAAATTGATGGTATACCAGATGAGGCAGCATGGAAGGAGGCTATACCTGCAACTGACTTCGTGGAATTTAAGCCTACTCCTGGCAGACTTGAAGACTCAGCTAACAAAACAGTTGTTTATCTTCTTTATGATAATACATCAGTATATGTAGGTGGCTTTTGTTATGAAAGAACCAGGGACAGTATTTCAAGAGAATTAATTGGAAGAGATAAAATAGGTATTAATGATTTTGTTGGCGTTATTCTGGATACCTATTATGACAGAATAAATGCTGTAGGATTTTATGTAACACCTTATGGCGAGCAATATGATGCTAAATATTCATCTGCTGCTAATGGCGAAGATGGTTCATGGAATGCAGTTTGGGACAGTGAGGCTAAAATCCATGATAATGGATGGTCATTTGAAATGCGAATACCTTACTCAGCACTTCGTTTCAATAGTAAGGAAGTGCAAACATGGGGTATCAATATTACACGGCGTAGAAATAAAACCGGTCAGCAATATATGTGGAACCCTTTAAATATGGAGGTGAATGGTTTTATAAACCAGGAGGGAGAATGGACAGGCATTCAAAGAATTAAATCTCCTGTCAGACTTTCTTTTTCACCTTATTTTTCCACTTACATAAATCATTATCCTTATAAAACAGCAGGCATTAAAAATTCGAAGTCTTCGTTAAACGGTGGAATGGATGTGAAGTATGGTTTGAATGAAAGTTTTACGCTTGATATGACATTGATACCTGATTTTGGCCAGGTTCAAAGTGATAACCAGGTTTTAAATCTAAGCCCATTTGAAATTCGTTTTGATGAGAACAGGTCCTTTTTTACGGAAGGAACAGAGTTGTTTTCTAAAGGAAATTTATTTTATTCAAGAAGAGTTGGTGCAAGACCTCTTCATTTCTATTCTATTCAAAATCAACTGGGAGCTAATGAAACCATTATTGATAATCCTGTTGAATCTAAACTTTTGAATGCAACAAAACTTTCTGGTCGTACAAAAAATGGATTAGGAATTGGATTTTTTAATGCTATAACTAAACCGATGTATGCAGTGGTAGAAGATGGAAATAAAAATAGCAGGGAAATTCAAACAAATCCTTTAACTAATTTTAATATCATAGTATTTGATCAAAACCTAAAAAATAATTCTTCCGTTTCCTTTATTAATACAAACGTTTTAAGAAGTGGTAATGACTATGATGCCAACGTAAGTGCGGCTGTTTTCAATTTCAATAACAAACGAAACACCTATAACTGGAATGGGAAAGTTTCTGTTAGTAATTTAACCGGTGAAAGAAGTTCAACGGGGTATTCTCATCGTTTTGGTTTTGGAAAAACAGGAGGAAGATTTAATTACCAGTTAAACCAGGAACTGGTAGATGATAAATACCAGATCAATGACATGGGTTTGATGTTTTTTCCAAATTATTTTGATCACAACTTATGGTTAGGGTATAAATGGATAAAACCGGGTAATTGGTTTAACCAATTAAGGATTAATAATAACTACACATATAGCAGGCGATTCGCACCTTCCAGCTACCAGCATTTTTATATGAATTTTAATGCCAATGCGCAATTGAAAAACTTGTGGATGGTTGGCTCATGGGTTGGTTATAATGCAGATGCAAATGATTTTTATGAACCAAATATGCGGGACAGGTTTTTCCGGTCTCCGGGCAGGGTGGGTTATGAAGCATGGGTAGAAACCAATAATGCTAAAAAATATGCTGCAATGGCTTCGTTTTATATGGGAAAGTATAAGATGGAAAAGGGTAGAAGTTATTCTTTTTCATTAAGGAACCGTTACCGCTTTAATGATAAATTATCAATGTCTCTGCAATCTTCTTACAGGCCTTTCACTAACAATGTTGGATTTAATTCTATTAGCGGATCGGAGGTAATATTTGCTTTACGGGACAGAGTTACTATTGAAAATGTTTTAAACGCAAAATATAATTTTAATAACCGGTCAGGTTTAACTTTCAGAGCCAGGCATTATTGGAGTGAAGTAATAAATAAATCGTATTACATGCTCAATGCTGATGGTTCGCTAACTGCAAAAAATGGCTATAGCAATTCAACTAACAGGAATTTTAATATTTTCAATATAGATATGGTTTATACTCTCCAGTTTGCACCAGGGAGCTTTATAAATATTGTTTGGAAGAATGAAATTTTTACGAATAACCAGCAAACATCTGATTCTTATTTTAGAAATTTTGATAGAACCATTTCATCACCCCGAAATAATAATCTTTCTTTGAAAGTTTTATATTTCCTTGATTATGTTGATTTCAAGAAGTGGCGAAAGAGGGATCTTGCAGAATTTTGATCTTATTTGATTGTTTCAACAGGGCTACTTAACAAAATATTGGTTTATCGTTAATTTTTTTTGAAATACTTATTCTACCTTTGCACCCCCAATTAGTTCTTTATCATCAGTGAAAAATTATTTGTTTAAAAAAACAAGTATAAAACTGGTCCCGCCTGGCGGGATGATGGATGAATTTGGGAGTCTCGCCTTAGGCGAGACGCTTGAACCAATAAATCAGAAGAAATGGCAAAAGAAATCACGGGCTATGTAAAGCTCCAGTGCAAGGGTGGCCAGGCCAATCCTGCACCTCCAATAGGTCCAGCATTAGGTTCCAAAGGTGTAAACATCATGGAATTCTGCAAGCAATTCAATGCAAGAACTCAGGATAAAATGGGAAAAGTACTCCCTGTTTTATTGACTGTATATTCCGACAAATCTTTCGACTTTGTAATTAAAACGCCACCTGCAGCCGTTCAGCTAAAGGATGCCGCTAAAGTGCAAAGTGGTTCAAAAGAGCCAAACCGCCAGAAAGTAGGTAAGGTTTCATGGGCACAGGTAGAAGAAATAGCAAAAGATAAAATGCCTGATCTGAATGCCTTTAGCCTTGAAAGCGCTATGAGTATGGTAGCCGGTACGGCAAGAAGCATGGGACTTACTGTAGAGGGTACAGCTCCATGGGAAAAAAAATAATTTTTGAACTAAAGTCCGGTTGTCGGACCTGAAAAATGAATTAAAATGGCTTTCATTCCAAAAAAAAGAAAAACAGCAAACGCTAAAATAGATGCTACCAAAGTTTACTCTTTGAAAGATGCATCAACTTTAGTAAAAGATATTACCACCTGCAAATTTGATGCGTCTGTTGATTTGCATATCCGTTTAGGCGTAGACCCTAAAAAAGCCGATCAGGCTATTCGCGGTACAGTTACCTTACCTCATGGTACCGGTAAAACAAAAAAAGTATTGGTTCTTTGCGGTCCTGAACAGGAAGCTGCAGCAAAAAGTGCCGGTGCTGATTTTGTAGGTTTAGATGAATTTGTTCAAAAGATAGAAGGTGGATGGACAGATGTTGATGTGATCATAGCAACACCTGCAGTAATGCCAAAAATTGGCCGTCTTGGTAAGATACTTGGTCCCCGTAACCTGATGCCAAACCCTAAAACCGGTACAGTTACAAACGATGTAGCGGGAGCGGTAAATGAAGTTAAAGGTGGTAAAATTGCTTTTAAAGTAGATAAGGCAGGTATTATTCACGCATCTGTTGGAAGGATTTCTTTTACGCCTGATAAATTAACTGAGAACAGTCAGGAATTTATCAATGCAATCATTAAAGCAAAACCATCGACATCAAAGGGAACATACCTTAAAGGTTTAACTATGGCAAGTACCATGAGCCCCGGTATTCCTGTAGATACAAAATCATTCGTTCACTAAAATAAATTGCCGGATTTGTGTCCTCACAAATCCCTGAAACAAATTCATAAAAAGGCAGATCGTGAGGACAGTATCTGCGGCAAAAAGATATACAATGACTAAAGAACAAAAAAACGAAGTAATAGAAGCACTGAAGGAGAAATTCTCGCAGTACAATAACTTCTATGTTACCAATACAGAAGCACTGAGTGTAGACCAGGTTGGTAAGTTGCGCCGTATTTGCTTTAATAAGCAGGTAGAAATGAAGGTTGCAAAAAACACCCTGATCAAAAAAGCACTTGAGTCTTTAGGTGAGGATCGTTATTCTAATGTATTTGATTCTTTACATGGGGTAACAGCTTTAATGTTTTCAGAAAATCCAAAAGAGCCGGCCCTTATTATTTCTGATTTCAGAAAAACAACCAAAGGTGAATTACCTGCATTAAAAGCAGCTTTTATTGATGGTGATGTGTTTGCAGGAGATAATCAACTGTTGGCATTAACTACTCTAAAAAGCAAGCACGATCTTATTGGTGAAATCATTGGGTTATTGCAATCACCTGCTAAAAATGTTATGTCTGCATTAAATGCGGGTAACAAACTTGCTTCGTTGGTAAAAGCTTTGGAAGAAAGAGCTTCAGCATAAGCTTGAAAGCTTGAGTCTTATAACTTGAGCCTTAAATTTATCCTACGTCTTCGGGTATAAGTGAAGACATTAATTATAAACCTCCGCCGGAGTCTGAGCTTGTCGAAGACAGTGAAGGCGGTTATTAAAAAGTAAAACAATGGCAGATTTAAAATCATTTGCTGAGCAACTGGTTAATTTATCAGTTAAAGATGTAAACGAGTTAGCTAAAATTTTGAAAGAAGAATACGGTATTGAACCTGCAGCTGCTGCTGTAGCTGTTGCTGCCGGTCCTGCTGCTGGTGGCGGTGCTGCTGCTGCAGAAGAAAAAACTTCTTTTGATGTTATCTTAAAAGCTGCTGGTCCAAACAAACTTAACGTAGTTAAGATTGTAAAAGAATTAACCGGTTTAGGCCTTAAAGAAGCTAAAGATTTAGTTGACGGTGCTCCAAAACCTATCAAAGAAGGTATTGATAAAGGTACTGCAGAAGAATTAGTAGCTAAGCTTAAAGAAGCTGGTGCTGAAGTTGAAATTGCTTAATTTCTCTTTTGCCAATATAATTAGCCCTTCTGTTTTCAGAGGGGCTTTTTTGTGCTTTTATCTTTAGTCAGCAGTTAATGATTAAATTGAACTACAACTTTTGTTTAATGAAAATTATCATTACCATATTCATCATTTTATTTTTTCTGACTGCTCACAGCCAAAACAATCCGGCTTATTATTTTACCGACAGCCTGCGTATTCAAAAATTAAAAGGAACACAGCAGGTAGTTGACAGAATATATAAAGAGTATGCTCAGGAAAAAAACTTTCCCGGTTTTACGTATGCAGTAATTGCTGATGGCAGGATGCTTTACTCAGGAAATATGGGTTATACAGATGTAAATAAGAAAATCCAGGTAAATAATTCTTCGGCTTTTCGTATTGCATCCATGACCAAAAGTTTTACATCCCTCGCCATATTAAAACTACGTGATGAAGGGAAATTAAAACTTGATGACCCTGCATCTGATTATATTCCTGAGATGAAGAACATCAGGTACCTTACTGATGATGCACCAGTAATTACGGTTCGTGATCTGATGACACATTCAGCTGGTTTTCCTGAGGATAATCCCTGGGGCGACAGGCAACTGGCAGTTTCAGATAATGAATTGCTGGATGTGGTAAAAAAAGTTTCATTTTCAAATGTTCCGGGGATCAGTTATGAATACAGCAACCTGGGTTTTTCATTATTGGGTTATATTATAAAACAGGTTTCCGGTAAAACTTATGATGCATATATAAATGAAACTATTCTAAAGCCTTTAGGAATGCACAATACATATTGGGAATACTCAAATGTTGTTGATGATAAACTGGCACATGGTTATAGATGGGTAAATGATCAATGGAAGGAAGAAGAATTATTGCATCACGGGGCTTATGGTGCAATGGGCGGGTTAATAACAACTATAGAAGATTTTAGTAAATATGCTGCTCTGCATCTTTCTGCCTGGCCACCTTCCAATGAAATAGAGTCGCCGGTAATAAAACGAAGTTCCTTAAGAGAAATGCATCAGCCATGGCGCTTTAATACTATGAATTTAAATTACAAGTATCCTAACGGGCGATCTTGTCCACTGGCAGTAGCATATGGTTATGGACTGGGTTGGTCAAAAGATTGTGAAGGCAGAATAAGAGTAGGACACAGTGGTGGCTTGCCAGGCTTTGGAAGTTATTGGGGTATGTTGCCTGATTATGGAATAGCAGTAGTTTCATTTGCTAATTTAACTTATGCACCAAATACATTTATAAATCTTAAGGTGCTGGATACACTAATAACATTGGCTGATTTGAAACCAGGACAACTTGCAACTTCCCCTATTTTAAATAAACGTAAAAATGAATTGCTTACACTTTTACCCAGTTGGAAGGGTGCAAAAGAAAGTGGCATTTTTGCAGAGAATTTCTTTGCAGACAATTTAATTGATTCTTTGAAAAAAGATGCGGATAAACTTTTTACAAAAGCTGGTAAAATACTTCGTGTGGGTGAAATAAAAGCTGAAAACCAGTTAAGAGGAAGTTTTGTTTTAGAAGGTGAAAAATCTGTCCTGCAAATTTATTTTACTTTAACGCCGCAAAATCCACCATTAATACAGGAATATCATATCAGGGAAATAAGTAAAAATTAATTGGTGGTTATTTGTAAATAGTATTAAATCTAAAATTCAAATATTATATCTTTTTCTTATCTTACAGATACTAATAATGTTTTATGAGAAAAAGCTGGTTGATAATAATTCTACTATCAGCAATTCCCTATTTTGGTAAAGCCCAGTTATCAAAGGATAGTTTAATAGCTATTATTTCTGCTCAAAACAATAATGTTGAGGAACTTAGTGCTTATATAAAATTGGCTACAGAATACCTGCGTACTGACATCCAAAAAACAAAATCATTATGTTACCAGGCTTTGCCGCTTGCTAAACAATTAAATGCTTTAATGCATCAAAGCAGCTTTTATTCCTTACTTATCAGTGCACATACAAATACCGCTAATACAGACAGTGCCCAATATTATTTGCAGTTATTAAAAGAACTTTCTTTAAAGCACCCTGACCAGTACAAGGTTAGGTATAATTATTATTCTACAGCAGGTTTATATTATAAGAAGCATGGTAATTATAAAGATGCTCTACCTCTAATGATCATGGCAGCAGAGATTTCTGCTAAAATGAATGATGCTGAGAATACTGCAGGACAATATTTAAATATTGGGAATACTTATATGCAAATTGGAAA
>JACDAZ010000117.1 GCA_013695175.1 Flavisolibacter sp.
ATACAATCCTGCAAAACCAAATACACTGAATTCATCAAGGTGCACATAGTGAGGATATTTTTTCTTTTGAAATTCCATCCATTCAAAAAAACCATCAGCTAACACAATACACCTGTTTTGCATTACATAATTTCTGAAAGATGGTTTTTCAAAAATGGTTTCTCCTTTTGCATTTAAAGTTTGTGTTCTTATTTTTTTTGAGTCCTCAATTGATTTTACCCAATGTGGTATCAATCCCCAGTTATAAGCCTGCACCTTTTGAGGTTGATGCTGTGTTATTACAGGCATCACCGGAAAATCAAATGCATTGGCATGATGAATGGGTTCAAATGGCATTTCCCATTCAGCACGGATCATTTTCATGATCTCTTCCTGCTTCTTCGTTAAAGAATAATGATAACACATGGTGTAAAAATAAAGTCATCCCACATTACGGGATGACTTCCTGATAACATTAAAATTTAAGAATTACCAAAATTACTGTCAGCATGTGTAAACTGACCTGTCGTTGCGTGTTTGCCCTCTCCTAATTCTTCAATCATTTTTTTACAAAAAGCATCCAAATCTTTTGGATTGCGGCTGGTAACAAGTCCATTATCTACAACTACTTCTTTGTCTACCCACAAAGCACCGGCATTTACCAAATCGGTTTTTATTGATTTATAAGAAGTTAATTCACGGTTTGAAATCATGCCTGTTTCTATTAACAACTGAGGAGCATGACAAATAGCAGCCAAAGGTTTTCCCTGCTCCATGAAATGTTGTGCAAACGATACACATTTTTCATTTTCCCGCATTTTATCGGGGTTAATAACACCTCCCGGTATTACAAGCATGTCATAATCCTCAGGATTGGCTTTACTTAAAGGAACATCTACATCCAGTTCTATACTCCAGTGATCATGATCCCATGCCTTTACTTTTCCATCTTGAGGTGAAACAATATGTACCGTTACTCCTGCATCTTCCAAAGCTTTTTTAGGAACAGTAAGTTCTAACTCTTCAAAACCATTTTCTGTAAGTATTGCTACTTTTTTACCTTTTACATCTTTTGCCATAACTTATCATTTAAGATAATTAAAGGCACAAAAACCAAACCACTGAAGTTTAATTTATTGTAGAAGAAAAAAACTTCCCTTACTTTCCAATTTTAATCAGCAACTATGTGGAAATTTATTTTGATAATCACTTCCGGCTTCTGCCTTTTACTTTTAGCTTGTTCAAGATCACCTTACGCTGCAACTAATAAATCATATATCAGGCAGGTAAAAGAATTTTCGAAAGAAATAACAAAAAATCCTGCTCAGCAAACCATGTCCACAGCACCCCTATGGGTGGGTACAACCAATTTTAATTTACGCAAACCAAATATTGTTGTAATACATCATACAGCTCAAAACAGTTGCGATCAAACTTTAAGAACCTTTACTTTACCACGTACACAGGTGAGTGCACATTATGTAATATGTAAAGACGGAATTGTACATCACATGCTGAATGATTATTTAAGAGCCTGGCATGGAGGATCAGGAAAATGGGGAGCAGTCACCGATATTAATTCCGGCTCTATTGGTATTGAATTGGACAATAATGGAAAAGAAGTATTTTCTCAGTTGCAGCTCAACAGTCTTATTTTGCTGCTGGATACTCTAAAAAGAAAATATAATATTCCGGCAGCCAATTTTATTGGACATGCGGATATGGCGCCTACACGCAAAAATGATCCTAATGTAAATTTTCCGTGGAAACAATTAGCCGATAAAGGATATGGTTTATGGTGGAGTGATACTACTGGGGTTATGGTACCGGAGCATTTTAATGTAAAAGATGCTTTTAAAATTATTGGTTATGATGTAACAGATACCACTGCTGTTATACAATCTTTTAAAAGAAAATTTCTACAGCAGGAAGGCAGCAATACTTTAAATGAGGCAGAAAGGAAAATACTCTACACTCTCTACAGAAGGTATTATTAATTCTTCCTCCTTGAACTGGTATCATAAATCACATTGGTAGTACTATCCTGGTGACCACTGGCTGTAGTATCTAAAGTAGCAGGCGCATCTGTAGCTACTGAGTCACCTGTATTGGAATCCTGCATAGTATATGTTCTTTCACCCTGCTCATTACACCCGGTAATAAAAGCTGTCAATAGTACAGGTATAAACATCTTTTTCATAATCTGCTTTTTTCAATACTTTTATACTAAAACACTGCCAGAGTCTTAATCCACAAATTTAAACTCATCTGTAAATGTGCATGTGGCAATCTTTTTGTAACCCTAATTAAAACTACTAAGATGAACGTAAAAAGAATTTTTGGAATTATCCTCACTATACTTGGAATTGTAGGTTTAATTTATGCAGCAGTGGTGTTTTTAGATGCAGGTGGATCATCTAATGAAATCAAAGTTTTAATTGTGTATGGTGTTTTAGGTGCCATCTTTTTCTTTACCGGGATTGGTTTAATAAAGGGAACTCATGATGACTCCCGGCCTCCTGCATAATTAATCATACAAAATAAAATAATCAGATGCGGTCACTTTTTATATTGATCTTTTTTACATATGCGTGTAACAACAGCAATGATCAAGGATCCATTACAGATGGTGAAGTACATGCCAATGCAAACGAGACCATCAACAGATATGCTACACTAACGAATATTAATGGTTGTTATGAAATGGTAATGAACAGGGATACAGCATTATTAAAATTAACAATGGCAGGAAATAATATAACCGGTAATCTTATTTATAAATTATTTGAAAAAGATAAAAATGAAGGTGAGATAAAAGGTGAAATAAGAGATTCGCTTATTTATGCAGATTATACTTTTCAATCAGAAGGAACAACTTCGGTGAGAGAGGTTATATTTAAAATTTCCGGCAATAATTTAATACCTGCTTATGGTGATCTGGAAGATGATAATGGAAAAATTATTTTCAGCGATCATAATCAATTGCAGTATCTTAATTATAATCCATTTATTAAAATTGAATGTAAATAATAGCTTTCAAATTATTTACATTTATTAGCTGCTAATTTTGCTAAGTGAATTATATTTTAAGTATTGAAACGGCTGTCGAAGATTCTTCTGTTTGTTTATCATCAGGCAAAAAAATAATAAATTTTAAACAAACCATTTCTTCACGTGATAGTGCTGCCTGGTTACATCCTGCCATCAGTGATCTAATAAAAGAATCAAATATTTTATTAAAAGATGTAGCTGCAGTAGC
The DNA here is from genome assembly GCA_013695175.1 of Flavisolibacter sp. GTDB lineage: Bacteria > Bacteroidota > Bacteroidia > Chitinophagales > Chitinophagaceae > Flavisolibacter. Next base: position 3,239 of record JACDAZ010000117.1, read on the forward strand.
TGTAAGTGCCGGACCTGGTTCTTATACAGGTTTAAGAGTTGGTATGGCAACAGCAAAAGGATTGTGTTATTCATTACAGGTACCCCTCATTACAATCTCAACATTAAAAATGATGGCAGCATCTACAGCAGCAGATGCATTAGCATCTTCATCTGATATCTCTCATTTGAAAAATAACCTGGTTTGCCCCATGATTGATGCAAGAAGGATGGAAGTGTTTACTGCTGTTTATGACATGAATATGACAGAACTGCTACAACCACAAAATTTAATTTTAGAAAAAGATAGCCTCAAAGCCTTACTGGATAAGAATTTTATAACTTTTTTCGGAAATGGCAGTATTAAATTTAAGCATGTAGTTCAGCATCCTAATGCTTTATTTATAAACAATAAATTTAATGCTGAACATCTTGTTCCTCTTGCTATTCAAGCATATGAAAGAAGATATTTTACTGATCTCGCACACTCGGAACCTTATTATGGAAAAGAATTTTATTCTCCTGCACCTAAAAAAATTTTATAAATATTTGAAGTTGTAACAATATTTTGTTTTAATTTATTTGTTTAACAATTACATTTGTTTAGCACTTTAATTTAGTTAAACAAAGCACTATTCTCCTTAAACAAAAGTATCTATGAGTACGATGGCTATTGAAAACAATCCAAAAGCAGGTTCTGAATTAAAAGTTGATGTTGTTCAATTAAAAAAAGCGTCCCTGGTATTGAGAGCAATTAATCACAAATTGCGTCAGCAGCTCTTAAAGCTTATTCATCAGCAAGGACAAATGACTGTAACAGAAATCTACATCAAACTTCGCCTGGAACAATCTGTAGCATCTCAACACCTGGCTATTTTACGTAAAGCCGGTATTGTAAATACTGCTCGTGATGGTAAATTTATTTACTATTCGGTTAATACAGAACGCCTGGCTGAGGTTCACAAAGTTGCTTACCAATTGTTACCATAAATTATTTCTTTAGTAATGTCTTTGACTGTAAACTAAATTTGCAGCAAAGACATTTTTATTATGTTTATCAAACAACTTTACACTGGCTGTATAAGTGAGGCTGCATATTATGTTGAAAGCAATGGTGAAGCAGCCATCATTGATCCTTTGAGGGATATTGATAGTTACCTGCAATTAGCTAAAGAAAGAAACGCCAGCATAAAATATATTTTAGAAACTCATTTTCATGCTGATTTTGTCAGCGGTCATCTTGACCTTGCAAAAGCAACAGGTGCCACTATAATTTTTGGGCCTCAGACAGAATCGAACTTAAGCTTTCATATTGCAAAGGACGGAGAACAGTTTTCTATTGGCGAACTAACCATTGAAGTTTTACACACACCCGGACATACACTTGAATCAACCTGCTATCTTTTAAAAGATGCAGATAAAAAAGATCATTTTGTATTTACAGGTGATACTTTATTTGTTGGTGATGTTGGTCGTCCTGACCTGGCTCAAAAAGGTGAAGAACTGACAATGGAAGACTTGGCAGGAATGATGTATGATAGTCTGCAAAGAAAAATAATGACTCTTGCAGATGAAGTGATTGTTTATCCTGCACATGGACCTGGTAGTGCATGCGGAAAAAATTTAAGCCCCAGTACTTATAGTACTATTGGTACAGAAAAGCAAACTAATTATGCATTAAAAGCAGGTAGTAAACCAGAATTTATAAAAGCTGTTACCACAGGTCTTACAGCACCACCATCTTATTTTCCAATAAACGCCAAAATAAATAAGGAAGGTTATGAAGCCCTGGATGAACTGTTGCAAAAAGCTTTAATTCCTTTATCTGTTTCTGAAGTAAAAGAAAATTTAAAAAAAGATATTTTATTATTAGATACAAGAGAAGCTACTGTTTTTACACAGGGTTTTATACCGGGTTCAATAAGTATTGGCCTTGAAGGCCGTTTTGCTGAATGGGCAGGAAGTTTATTGCCCTTTACTAAGGAACTGATGCTGGTAACAGATGCCGGCAAAGAAAGAGAAACTGTTATACGATTGGCGAGAGTTGGTTTTGGTAAAGTAATAGGTTATGTAGAAGGTGGCTTTGAGAACTGGAAATCATCAGGTGAAGAAATAGATTTAATAATAAATGTGGAGGCGGATGAACTGGCTATGGATATTCCTTTTGATCCCAATCTTGTAGTAATGGATGTTCGCAGGGATGCTGAATATGCAGACGGTCATGTAAAAGGTGCAGTGCATATTTCATTAAATGA
>JACDAZ010000165.1 GCA_013695175.1 Flavisolibacter sp.
ATTTACGTGGGAACAGATGGGGGATTGTATGTAAGTTTTAATAAAGGACAAAGTTTTATGATGTGGAACAAGGGAATGCCAAAATCCATTCCTGTTCATGACATTGCCTTTCAAACAAGGGAAAATGAAATAGTAGTAGGTACACACGGAAGAAGTATTTACATAGCAAAGCTGGATGAAGTGCAAAAAGCAGCACAATAAAACATTGTTGAACAATTACAGGAGCACTGCCACGTAGTGCTTTTTTAGTATTTACAATTATATAAGAGTTGATCTTCTTCTTTTATTTTTCAAAGTGTGACTTTTGCAGTCATTTAGAGTGATGATAAAATGAAGAAGAAAGCACAGGAGCTTACACATTTTTTTTATAGCCAGGCATTTGCTGATGGGTTCAGGGCAACCTTTGCTATTTTATTTCCGGCATTGGTTGGTTATTATTACAATCAGTTCGAATTTGGGCTAACTGTTGCTTTGGGTGCTTTTTGCACAAGTATATCAGATGAACCCGGACCTCTTGTTCGCAAAAGAAGAGGGATGCTGTTTTGTATTTTTTTTCTTTTTCTTATAGCCACACTTACGGCAGTTGCAAGAATGCATTTTGTGTTTATGGGTCTTACCATTGCAGTGATCTCTTTTGTTTTTTCAATGTTCATGGTATATGGCAGCAGGGCCGCGGCTGTAGGTACTGCTACTCTCATTGTTATGATTTTGATGATGGATGAAATTATTCCACCAAATGAAATTATTCCTAACAGTTTATCTATTGCTGCCGGAGGTACATGGTACCTGCTGGTAAGTTTATTCCTCTACGACCTGCAACCTTACCGGCCGGCGCAACGCTTACTGGGCAAATGCATCAGGGAAATAGCAGGATATTTATCTATTCGTGCTGACTTTTATAATGAAAGTACAGACCTGGATAATGATTACAGAAAAATGGTTGCTCAACATATTGTTGTAAATGAACACCTGGAACTGGTAAGGGAAACTCTTTTTAAAACAAGGCAGATAGTAAAAGAAACCACAGTGCCAGGGAAAAAAATGGTTTTCACATTTATAAATGCAGTAGATGTTTTTGAAGAAACAACTGCTTCTTATTACGATTACGGTTTATTGAGAAAAAGATTTGGGGATACCGGAATCCTGGAAAGGATATCTTTTGTAATAAAACAAATAGCTGGTGAGCTTGATGCTATAGGAATGGACATAGAAAGTAACAGTAGCAGAAAGCATGTTCCTGATCTAATGCCCACTTTACAGCAATTAAAAGATGAAATAGATGCGCTGAAAACAAGGAAAGAAGAAAGCAATCTTGTTCTGAAAAAGATATTAATTAACCTGATTGGTCTTGTAAAAAGAATTCAAATTTTAAATGAATATTTTAAAAAAGAAATAAACACAGAATACCGGTCTGTAGATCATTCAAGATTTATCACTTCGCATGAACTGGATCCAAAAATTCTTTGGACGAATATAACTATAAGGTCTTCTGTTTTCAGACATGCTATCAGAGTAAGTGCAGCATTAACAATAGGATTTATTCTTGCTTCATTTTTAGAATATGGCCAATACAGTTATTGGATTCTTCTGACCATTGCTATTATTTTAAAACCCGCCTTCAGCCTGACCAAAAAATTAAATACAGACAGGATACTTGGAACAATAACAGGTGGGCTAATTGGAATTGTTCTTCTTGTATTGATCAAAGATCAATCTATGCAGTTTGGAATTATCGTAATATTTATGCTGATTTCTAATTCTGTCGGACGTATAAATTATACATTAATGACACTGGCTACTACTATTTATGTAGTTATGTTCTTCAACATCATAGGCATTCAATTTTTAAATGTAGTACCCGAAAGAATTATTGATACTATAGTGGGTGGAGGTATTGCATTTCTGGTCTCTTATTTTCTTTTTCCTACATGGGAACGTCACCAGGTAAAAAAGTACATGATCAATATGTTACGTTCCAACTCAGAGTATCTTGAAAAACTGGTACTTGTCTTAGCAGGAAAGCAGGTAAAAACGCTGGATTATAAATTAGCAAGAAAAGAAGTTTATATCCATTCTGCTAATTTATCTGCAGCATTTCAACGCATGATATCTGAGCCAAAAAGCAAACAGGCAAACAAAAAACAATTACACCAGTTTGTTGTGCTAAACCATATTCTTTTTTCCAATATAGCTACAGTTGCAAGTAACCTTCTGAAAAGAGAAAAACAGGAGTATGTAGCTGAACTGTATCAGCTTACCAAACGTGCACATACTAAACTAGAAGAAAGCCGGTTAAAGATGGAGAAAGAAAAATTGCCCATGACTATAAAAGAAAACCTGGTAGAGATAACGCCTCATCATCCCATTAAAGATTACGAATTATTGAAAGATCAATTGAGTTTTATATTAAACGTTTGTACTGATCTTTCAAAAAATGTAGAACCATTTACGGAGTTAGAAACCATTGAATAGCCAGTTCATATCCTTTCATTCCCAATCCAAAAATACTTCCTGCACTTTTTCCGGAAACATGAGAAAATTTTCTGAAATCTTCTCTTGCATGCACATTTGAAATATGAACTTCTACAACCGGAGCTTTTATGGCTGCTATGGCATCCCCTATTGCAACAGATGTATGCGTGTACCCGCCTGGATTAAAAACAATTCCATCATACCCAAAACCAACCCTCTGCAATTCATTTATTAATTCACCTTCTACGTTTGATTGGAAATAACTGAAATCAACCTGCAGATATTTTTCCATCAGCTTAGATAAGAATTCTTCAAATGATTCATTGCCATAAATGTCTGTTTCTCTTTTTCCAAGCAGGTTCAGGTTTGGTCCATTGATGATAGCAATCTTCATGGCACTAATTTATGACACTTATTACACGAATTACACGAATTACACGAATTACGCGAATTACACTAATTTTTGCTAACTAATAATTTTATCAGGAAGTACTGGTAAATATCAAACTGTAAATGTAAAGGCTGATGTATTTTCCAAACTTAATCTCACAGTCACGCATGGTGCCTTCAAATGTAAAACCTGCTTTTTGGAGCAAACGAACACTGGCTTCATTTTCTGTCTCAATAAATGCTTCCATCCTGTGAAGTTCTTTTTCTTTCTGCCAATAATCAATTACAGGTTTCAATACTTCTGAAGCAATTCCCTGCTTCCAAAATTTTGGTAACAGCCAATATCCTAATTCAGCTTTATTATGTTCCTTTTTATAATTATAAACAGATATTACTCCTACGTTATCACCGGTTTGTTTGCTTACAACTTTCCAGATAATTCCTGTACCCTCATTCCAGTTATTATCATACCATTCAAGTTGCTTTTTTGTTTCTTCAAGCGAATAAAAATAAACACCATAATGAGGCATAGCAAAAGGATCATTCAATCCTTCAAAAATAAAAGAAAGATCTTCAGGCTGTACCTGCTTTAAATAAAACCGGTCTGAAGTAAGTTCCGGAAACATTCAATTATGTATTTACAACTGAGTTTGAAATTTACGAAAAGCTATTAGCGCCTATTCGTATTTAATAATACGTGTTCATTAATTCGTGTAATTCGTGCACAATAATTCGTGTTAACTAATTCGTGTTACTAATTCTTGTTCTTCATCATTTCAATAAACTCATCAAACAAGTACCTGCTGTCATGAGGTCCCGGTGTGCTTTCGGGGTGGTATTGCACAGAAAAAGCAGGCTTGCCTTTTATCCTGATCCCTTCTATAGATTGATCGTTTAGATTCACATGAGTAATTTCAATATGATCTGCATTTTTTATGGCTTCCGGGTCAACACCAAAACCATGATTTTGTATAGTGATCTCGCATTTACCGGTAAGTAAATTTTTTACAGGGTGATTCATACCCCGGTGACCATGATGCATTTTAAAAGTAGGAATACCATTAGCCAGTGCTAACAATTGATGTCCAAGGCAAATACCAAAAGTTGGTTTGTCTTCTTTTAAAATATCTTTTACT
>JACDAZ010000173.1 GCA_013695175.1 Flavisolibacter sp.
TCCAACACAAGCACTTCTTATATAACTTACACCATCAACTGAAACTGATAATAAATTTTCCTGATTACCACCATAACCAAATACAATATTTCTGACTAATAAATTATGAGCCACATTTATATACTGCCAATTTCGACTAGCAGAATCTAATACAATATTTTCACTTTCAGATTTTGTATTCTGATAATAATGCGATTGATTAAAACCTGGTTCATGATTTTGCAAGTAAATAAATGAAAAATTATTCCATGCAATATCACCTGCTTCCGGCACAAGTCCTACCCTCCAATAATACACGACATTATTAGTGTACGTAACTGTGGATGGAAATTCAATAATTCCACCTATTGAATTTATCGTTTGGGAAATTTTTAAAGGGGAATTGAATTTTTCTGTTGTATCAAGTTCTAGTCTATACTGTTTAATACTACTGAATGGGTCGGCGGTAGATGCTATAAACTTAAAGCCTTGTTTGTTAACAATAGAATAGTTATACGGATACACAGGTCTTGCCTCATCCTCATAAATATAAATTTCCTTAGTAACGGAATTGTTTGTTTCAAATAATTCATCAACTATATTATCAGCATCAACGGTTACAGTAATCTTATTCAATCCTTTATCACGTAATGGATCAATGGGTATGTTCACAATAACAGAATCAATATATCTGATTCCCGGAATGGTATCACGTGACACTATTCCTGTTGTACCATCAGGATACTCACGTTTTACTTCTACAACTATATTTTTATTTATTGCCATCCCCATATTGATCATGCTGGCATGTACCTTAAATGACTGATCAGCAATGGAAACAAAACCAGGAGTCAAGCGAACCATATTATCTTCTATTACATAATCAGGCTTTTCATGCGAATTGATTGATAAAGCTGGATCTCCATGTAAACTTGTTTCTTCACACTGAGCACGGGCATATACATCAACTTCACTTTGATCAGCAAAAACTTTTTCTATTGTGGTTTTCATAATCTGACCTATAGATTGCCCATAATGTTGATAAGTAATTCCTCTATATGACCTTGTATTATAAATATGCAAATACTCTACAATTCCAAAGTGACTGCTGGCAATAAATCCAATAGTGCCCCTGTTTGGTGCCAGCGTAAATCTTTCTGAAATAGTTTCCTTTGTTGTGAATCGAATTGTATTGTAATTATAAAAATCACCTGCATTACAACCTAAACCAATAAATACCGGGTATTTGCCCTGGTTATTATATTGTTCAGGATTGTTTAAATTAAATTCAAGTGTAGTTGAAGAAGAGTGACCAAAATATGTCATTAAACTAATTCCTTCTTCAAATAATTTGTCCAGCACACCTTCACTAATTTGCTGTATTGCATTTGCCGAGGTTTTTGTAAATGTGGTAACCTTGGCGCCAAATAATGTATCCTTAATAATATTAGCGTAGTTATTCATGAAGATATCAAGGGTATTTTGCAAACCCGGTTCACTTGAACCAACTATATGAACAACATTTTTCATCCATGCTTTATCTTTTATTAATGGAGATTGAAATTTTTGCTGCTGTTCATACTCTTTCACTTTATTTAAATAATCAGTCACCTCCTGTGGATATATAACAGACAGCCTTCCAATGGGCGTTTTTGGTTGACTACTACCGGGGTCCGATACAAGTAACATATCGGAGGCCGGCCACCCAAAAGTTGGTACTAAATTCAACTTTTGCATATTTTGCTTCTCTGTCAAAGACCATTGTTCACTATACCGCTGGTGTACATAATGAACAGCCTTACCCAATAAAAAAACATTACTTGGAGCAACTGAAAATTTATTCCTGGAAAACATTAAAAAATTACGTAGTGCAACAGGATGATTTTTTATTCCAAATCCAAATTGATCAACAATGTCTTCAGTTAAATAAATTTTTGTATTAAATGAACCACCATTTACACTACTTCTGTATTGCCTGTAGTCTTCTACCGGATTAGCGCCATTTGCCCCTGCAAAAAGTGCAGGATGCGATATGATAATATAATCAGCCTGGTTTTGAGGCAGCATATAGTTTATAAAAGTTTTATATCCTAAAGCACCTATCTCAGATCTGTTTGCCGTTTCACCACTAATAAGAATAAGCTTTCTTTCAATAGCTGATGGCTCTAACAAAATTCTTACAAGAGAAGGATTGCTTATATCTGCTACATATCTTTTTCCATTTGTAATATCATATAATACCGGAGCTGTGTTACCATGTGAAAATCCCGCTATTTCAAGATAATTTCCTGAACCACTTGCAGGTAACGAAAATTCAAAATTTTTAGCTCCCCCAAAATGAAAATAACGTGGATAGGTTAATTCCAGTTTTGCAACTGCCATTCTATCCGGTCTTCTTGCAGCCAGATTATGAACCTCTATCTGTGCTGTATTAGTACTTATCTTGACTGGACTAAATAAAGTTGAATCTCTCCTGTAATTAAAAAAGTCCATTTGATTTCCTAAAACCGAATCCCCATTTACTCTTACCTGGTATCGACGCCTGTTATAAGCATTTCCAAGAATAGAAATTTTAAATTTTGCAGATGGTCCACTGGAATATGTGTATAGATTGGAGAAAGTATAGTTTAAAACACCGGCACTGTCAATAACCTGTGATGTAAATCCTTCACCTTCTTCATAAGATGATGAATACAAAAATTCACTTCCCACAATCTGGTATTTCCCCGAATTTATTGAGTAATTTCTTTGATCAGGAATAACACCTCCATCCCTTACATAGTTGCCTACTGTATGCATAAAAAAAAGCTCCGGAGATAGTGTATTACCTGCAATATTATTGGTAGTGGATATTAAGCGTTTATTACTACCACTATTGGTAGTTAAAAAATAAGTAGAACTATCTGTTAATAAACTCCATTTATCATTCAATTGAAAATCTGGATTTCTATACAATGCTTTATCAGGTTTTCCATCATTATACTCCCCCCAAAACTCAATATAATCAGATGCTGAAAAAGTACCGGTTGATGCAGAAGTATATATAGGCACTTCAACTCCATTTCTCCAAAGCTGAAAATCCTGTGCTTGCACGCTTCCCAGCCCTGCTGTTACTAAAATGTCATTAGATATTCTGTGAAGACCTTCTTTACCTACTTTAAATTTGTAATAGGTTTTATTATAATCTGCAATCCATTCGTTATTGTATACCTGGCTATCTGCACTTAAGCCTGATATTATCAATAAACAAACTAGAAAATTTTTCATTTGAGTTGGTTATAGTTGGTACGAATTAATTTTTATTTTTTTTCTTTTTATCATTTATCAAATCAACCTGTAAAGAAAAAACATGGGTATATAATGAACTTGATTGATTAGCCAAATTAGTAAGTGCATAATCTATACGAACATTTTGAAGTTTAAATCCTGCCCCTACACTGGGTTGATAAATCCAAACTTTAGTTTGATTGAGCGTATCCTTATCCGCCAGTGCCTGTTGAAAATTATTAATGCCCCCCCTTATAAAAAGTACCTTATTGATGCTTGCTTCAACACCTAGTTTAGGATCAATGCTTACAGGGTTGGAACTGATTACTGTATTGCGCTTGCCATCAAATGTAAAATCAAGATTTGCTTCTGCTAAAAGACCTACTGATTTACTTAATGAAAACTCACGGGCCACACCAGCCACTAATCTTGGGGCCGTCATTTCAGTAGATTTTACCGGAATATCATTATTAGTCAGATATAATACTTCCTTTTCTCTTTCAGTAAAATTGAATGACCATGAATTAAAAGTGGTAGTTATGTCACGACCTGCAAATCCAAATCTCCATTTATTTGATTCTATCTGTAACCCTGCATCAAGTCCAAAACCCCATGCTTTTGCAAATGTGCCAACACTCCTGTGTATAATTTTAGCATTTACTCCAAAATGAATATTTTTCTTTTCAGATTGCTTAAGAGTCTGACCCAAAGAAACAAGAAAAGCATAATCGGCAGAACTGAATTCCTTAATGTTGTTATAATTGATAGTACCATCTGGTTCCACTAAAAATAAAGTATTGGGTATGTCGTCAACAGCAAAACGTATAGCAGTTATACCAAGGGTTCTTTTATTACCTGCCATAGGAAAAGCCAGGCTGGCATAATCAAATTTACCTATACCTGAAAAATATTCAGCATGCATTAAGTTAGCTGAGGCATTGTCTTTTACTCCTGTAAGTCCCGCAGGATTCCAATAGCCTGCAGTACCATCTTTTACAGAGGCTACCTGGGCACTTCCCATAGCAAGTCCGCGGGCACCAACACCAATATTTAAAAATTCATTTGAATATTTTCGAAATTGGGCTTGTGAGTTTAAAGACAATAAAATGATGAAAAAGAAGCAGAGGTGGATTCTCATCTGGTTTAATTTCAGGAAGGAAATGGTGGTGTAAAGTTGGTTCATAAGGATAGGCTGGCGACAAAAATACTCTTTTGAAGCAGAAATCCTAAGTTTTTCGCCGGAAATCATTGAGGTTCTAAAACGTTTATATAAAGATAAAATTGCATTAAAAACAAACTTACGCTGACTTACTTTTGCCTTTAAAAGCAAATTTTGATGAATTTGATTGAAGAATTACGCTGGAGAGGACTAATTCACGATATTATGCCTGGGACTGAAGAGCAGTTATCAAAAGAGATGACGACAGGATACGTAGGTTTTGATCCTACGGCTGACAGCTTGCATATTGGAAGTTTGGTGCCCATAATATTATTGGTTCACATGCAAAAAGCCGGGCATAAACCCATTGCTTTAATCGGCGGCGCTACCGGCATGATTGGCGACCCTTCAGGTAAAAGTGAGGAAAGAAATCTTTTAAGTGAAGAAACCCTTAATGAGAATATCAACGGCATCAAAATACAATTGAGTCGATTTCTCGATTTCAGCTCAAAGCAGCCAAACAGTGCTGAACTGGTCAATAATTATGACTGGTTTAAACCAATATCTTTTATAGATTTTTTGCGTGATGTGGGTAAACACATAACTATAAATTATATGATGGCAAAGGATAGCGTAAAAAAACGTATTGAAGGAGAAACAGGCATAAGCTATACAGAATTTGCTTATCAACTCATGCAGGGATATGATTTTTTATGGCTGTATCAAAACAAAAACTGCAAACTTCAATTTGGCGGCAGCGACCAGTGGGGTAATATGACAACCGGTGCAGAATTAGTAAGGCGTAAAGCTGCCGGTGAGGCTTTTGTTTTTACCAATCCTCTTATCACAAAATCTGATGGCGGAAAATTTGGAAAAACTGAAAAAGGAAATATCTGGCTGGATGCATCAAAAACATCTCCTTACCAATTTTACCAATTTTGGCTAAATGCAGCCGATGCAGATGCAGAAAAATGGATCAGGATATTTACATTCATGCCTCATAATGAAATATTATCTGTTATAAAAGAACATGAAGCAGATCCATCGCAAAGAATAGTTCAAAAGCGATTAGCTGAAGAGGTAACAAAGTTTGTTCATGGTGAAGAAGAATTAAAAAAAGCTATCACTACCACCCAAAAATTATTTGATAAACAACATGCACCTGCCGAATATTTAACTGTTGAAGATTTGGAGAGTATGGAAGGTATTGTAAAAGTAAATTACGAGAAGATGAAACTGGAATCAGGTGTTGAAATTGTAAATTTCCTGGCAGAAACAATGATCTTACCCAGTAAAGGAGAAGCGAGAAAAATGGTTCAAAACAGTGGTATAAGCATCAACAGAAAAAAAGTAGATACGCAGGCATTTAAGGTGCAGATGTCCAACCTGCTACATGATAAATACATACTGGTGCAAAAGGGAAAGAAAAATTATTACCTGGTAGAAGCTGTATAATTATTCTGTAATGACCTGCTTTTTTATTACTGCACCCTCCCTGGCTTCCATTAAAAATTTTCTGTCCTGTAGTATATATCCGTTTCCTTTTTCACAAAAATGAACTTTCAAATTCTCAATAGAAACAGGATTTCCATCAGGTATATCTCCAATATTAGAATGTCTTATTTCATGACCATCAATAATAATAACCAACCCGCTGCCAATAGCTTCCATTATATTTCCTTCTGTTATCAGCATGCCCGTATCTTCTCCCAAACCAATACCAATACAGGATGGATTACAGGCAACTGCCTGTGCAAGCCTTCCAAATCTTCCTCTTTTTTCAAAATGAGAATCTATAATTACGTCATCTATTAAACCTAGGCCTGTTGTTATTTTTACCTCCCCTTTTAAGTGTGCCCGTGTTGAATTTCCCTCATAGATCATAGTATTACTCATAGCCATTGCTCCGGCAGAAGTTCCTGATATTACAAAATTTTCATTGTGATAACGATCCAGTAGAATGCGAAGAAAATCAGTACCACCAAATATTGAAGAAAGACGCATTTGGTTACCCCCGGTAAACATAACTGCGTCACAGTTCTTTAGGGAGTCAATATGTTCCTGCTTTGTTGCATCATACCTGTTCCTGATATCCATTACACCAATATTAATGCAACCTATTTTACCAAATGCATTTATGTAATTGTTGCCCGTTTCATAAGGTATCATAGAAGCAGTAGTCACAATTTCTATCCGGGCTTTATTACCACCTGCTTCTTCAACAAACCTCCTTAAAATGCCAAGCTCAAAGAAATTAAGATTATTCCTGTGAATCTCTCCTTTCTCCAGGTCAGTGCCTTTATCTTCTGCACCGCCAATTGCTATTAGTTTCCCTTTGGGTTTATTCATCAATCTTCTTCTTCTGTTTCTACAAATTTAATATGCACAATTTTTATTCCTTAGCTTTTTGCGAATTCTCTGATGCCTTTAACCAAAATATCAAGATTTGCAGTAGTAGTATACACATTTGGTGTTACTCTTACTCCTTTTATATTTTCCCATTCTATACCTACTGTATGAATTTTATATTTATTCATTAAAAAACTGTCCAAATCACCGGGCTTCTTTCCTTCTACAGAAACCATTCCTATTGCACCGCCCCATTTAGGATCTAATGAAGTGTGGAGCTTTACTTTTGTTTCATCCTTTACCTTTTGCATCCAGTAATTCTTCAAATAATGCAGACGCTTTTCTTTTCTTTCACTGCCAATCATATGGTGAAATTCAAGTGCTTTTCCTATTGCTTGTTCAATAAAAAAAGGCCTGGTTCCTAAGTGTTCAAACTTCCTGATATCATCTTTTAATGGCTCACCTGAAGCAAATAAGGGATAAAGATTTTTAATCTTTTCTTTTCTTACATAAAGCAAACCACTACCTATAGGTGCATACAACCATTTGTGGAGGCTGCTGGCAAAATAATCTGCATTTAAAGAAGGTATGGTAAAATTTATATGCGCAAAGCTATGTGCACCATCCACTAAAACTTCTATGCCTCTTTTTTTAGCTTCATCAGCAATACGCTCTACCGGTAAAATTTGCCCGTTCCAGTTGATAATATGCGTTATGTGTACTACTTTGGTTTTAGGTGTAAATGCATTTACATATTGTTGTACCAAATAGTTTTCATCATCTGAAGGCAATTCAAGATTGATCCATTTTAATTTGATGTTATCTCTCAACTCTCTTTGCTTCCATGCATTCACCATATTTGGATAATCCTGCTTTGCCGCTACTACTTCATCGCCTGGTTTTAATGGCAAGCCAAATATCACTGTCTCTAATCCTTCTGAAGAATTCCTATTGATAGCTATTTCTTCGGCAGATGTACCAGCTAATTGTGCCAGGTTTTCTCTCAAAGTTTCTCTTCCCTGGTCCAGTATCCTCCACATATAATAACTGGGAGCTTCATTACTATAATCGTAATATCTTTTCATGGCATCCTGCACTGTTTTTGGAGCAGGAGAAACACCACCATTATTCAGGTTAATGAGTGAAGGAGAAACAGTAAATGCCTGTTGTATATAATACCAAAAGTCATCATCGGACGCTAATTCATCCGGTGATATGGATTCTGAAATTTTTAAAGCTTTTTCAAGATTACGACTCCAAGCCGGCTGAAGAAAAGAAGAAAATAAAGCTGTTGCTGAAACTAAACTTGCTTTATTTAAAAAAGATCGACGGTTTACCATGCTCATGTCGTTTGTTTTATAAATGTCGTCATCCTAAGAGCTAAGGTAAAATAATGAATAGCGATTACCGCATTTTATTCAGGATGCCGGAGAATAAAATTTGACTATAATCAAAAGGTGAATTTCGCCAGTTTTTGAGGAAAATCTAATTTGTAACTTTTACGCGTGCCATTCACCAAAACATGCATAATATTTATTTGCTTGTCTGTAAGATCCTGCAAAAGTGAGTTTGATACCTGGAGAGATTTAATTGAAGAAACATTAAGCATTTCAAAATAACAAAAAACTGATTCACTGTCTTTTTCATACCCAATAAATTCCAGATTACCTGTTTTTTGATTGGGCGCAATATTTAAGTTTTTCCTGATATAGTCTGATATCAGTTTATCATTTTTTAGCTGTTGCTTACTGTCACTTAAATTGACCGGGGTATTAAAATTTAGTTTCAATACATCTTCCATATCATCAATAAAAATCTTACAAGTTATCTCAAGGGTTTTTTCTTTTTGATTGTGGTTGATTTCAGTTACACTTACATAATAAGGATGCACTGCAATTTTTTCTATACCATCAATAGCAGCAGAAGGTGCAGGCATAAAATGCATTATAAGAAAAAATACTTTATAAACTAAAACACCCATTTATACTAAATTATTTTTCTGTTACAAAAGTCTGCTTTATTTTGACAGCCTATTACTACAAAAGGTTAAGATTGGATTTGCATGGAATTGAACTATTTTCTGGAAGGTTGGAAACATATAATAAGCATAGATGCAATTGATCACCTGCTGTTTATACTGGCTCTTGCAGCCTTGTACACACTTAAAGATTGGAAACAGGTTCTTATACTTGTAACTGCATTTACTGTAGGACATTCTATTACGCTTGCTTTAAGTACTTTAGAAATAATTAGCTTAAATACCGATCTGGTAGAGTTTTTGATCCCTTGTACTATTGTTATTACAGCTATCAGTAATTTATTTCAAAAGGAGCTGAATCCGAAAACAGTTTATACAAATTATTTCCTGGCTTTATTCTTTGGATTGATCCATGGATTAGGTTTTGCAAATACTTTACGATTTATTAAAGCAAGTGATGAAAGACTGGGATGGGTGCTTTTGAAATTTAATATTGGGCTTGAATCAGGTCAAATTGTTGTAGTTATTGCAATTTTACTTGTAGCACAATTTTTTATACACTATTTAAGAGTAAACCGTCGTTACTGGCTTTTTGCTATTTCCGGCGTAGCATTGATTGCTTCTTTAAAAATGGCTATTGAACGTTTTCCATATTAAACCCCTATAACAAATGAAGAGAATCATTTATGTTTTTCTGGCTTTACTTCCTTTTTCTTATTTATTTGCACAGAACATTCAAAACAATCCAGGTTCAAATCACGGAAACAAATTTGAACAATTAGGCACTATTTTACCTACCCCTAATGAATACAGAACAGCAAGTGGAGCTCCCGGTCCAAAATACTGGCAGCAAAGGGCAGATTACAATATCAAATGTGAGCTTGATGAAAAAAATATGAGGCTTACCGGTAGTGAAACCATAACTTATTTTAATAATTCACCCGACATTCTTCGCTATTTGTGGTTTCAGCTTGATGAAAATGAACACAGCTCAGTAAATAATGCCAATTATCAAACCAGTTCCACAATCCCCAGGCAGGCAACAGCTCAAATGCTGACGAATCTGGAAAAGCAAAGAACTGATAATGGATTTGGATTCAATATCTTAAAAGTAGCAGATGCTACAGGCAAAGCTTTACCATATGTGATAAACAAAACCATGATGCGTGTTGATCTGCCACAAGAATTAAAACCAGGTCAAAAGTTTGTAATAAATATTAATTGGAACTATAATATTCCTGATCGCATGGTGCAGGGTGGCAGAGGTGGATCTGAATTTTTTCCAGAAGATGGCAATCACCTATTTACAATAGCTCAATGGTATCCACGCCTATGCGTATACAGCGATTTCCAGGGCTGGCAGAATCACCAGTTTACAGGACGTGGAGAGTTTGCATTAACATTTGGAAATTTTAAGGTACAAATGACGGTGCCTGCTGATCACATAGTTGCATCTACAGGTGAATGTCAAAACTATGCACTAAACCTAACACCAACACAGCTTTCACGTTGGCAAAAAGCACAAACGGCTAAAGAGCCTGTTGAAATAGTAACCTTAGCTGATGCAAAAGCTGCTGAAACAAAAAAAAGTACAGCTAAAAAAACCTGGATTTATACAGCCAATAATGTTCGTGATTTTGCCTGGACATCCAGCCGCAAGTATGCCTGGGATGCTATGCCTACATATGTAGAAGGAAAGAAGATTATGGCAATGAGCTATTATCCAAAAGAAGCTTATGGTTTATACCGTCCTTTTTCTACAAGAGCAGTTGCACATACTATACAGGTTTATTCAAAGTTTTCTATTCCATACCCTTATCCGGTTGCTATTAGTGTAGAGGCTGCCAATGGCATGGAATACCCGATGATCTGCTTTAATTATGGACGTACTCATGAAGATGGAACTTATACAGAAGCAACAAAATATGGTATGATTGGAGTGATCATTCATGAAGTTGGACACAATTTTTTCCCCATGATTATTAACTCCGATGAGCGGCAGTGGACATGGTTTGATGAAGGTTTGAATACATTTGTACAATACCTCACAGAATAACTTTGGGATAACAGGTATCCTTCCCGCCGTGGGCCGGCACATTTGATTACAGATTATATGAGGCTTCCTAAAGAACAGCTGGAGCCAATTATGACTAATTCAGAAAATATTATTCATTTTGGACCTAATGCTTATTCAAAACCGGCAAC
>JACDAZ010000208.1 GCA_013695175.1 Flavisolibacter sp.
AATGAATATCTTTTATCATGAAACAGTTGTTGCCACTGTCGCACCATTCCCAAAAACCTGTTATTCAAAATCAAAATTTTTACAACAACCCCTGTTTGCATAATGGTTCCTAACTCCTGTATGGTCATTTGAATGCCTCCATCACCAATTATGGCAATAACCGTTTTATTCTCTGCACCATACTTTGCACCAATGGCTGCGGGTAATGCAAATCCCATAGTTCCTAATCCACCTGATGTAATATTGCTTTTGCTGTTATTAAACCTGGCATACCTGCATGTTACCATCTGGTGTTGTCCCACATCTGTTACAATAACGGCATTACCACCTGTTAATTCATTTAAATGTCTTACTACTTCACCCATGGTGAGTTCATCAGATTCAGGATATAATTCCGGTTGTATACATGTCTCCTCTTCTTTTGCACGGAGTTCATGAAATGACTGAAGCCATTCATTATGTTGTTTTTCCTGAATAAGTTTTGTAAGTAAAGGAAGTGTTTCTTTGCAATCACCCCAGACAGGTACCGTGGCTTTTATATTTTTATCTATTTCCGCAGGATCAATATCAAGATGAATAATTTTTGCCTGTTTGGCATACCTGTCTAACCTGCCGGTAACTCTATCATCGAAACGCATACCCACAGCAATCAGTACATCGCATTGATTTGTCAGCACATTGGGGGCGTAATTTCCATGCATACCCAACATACCAACATTCAAATAATGATCTGTATGCAATGCACTTAATCCCATGATGGTCCAGGCAGCGGGTATACCTGCTTTTTCAATGAATTCCTTAAATTCCTTTTCAGCTTTTCCCAGAATAACCCCCTGTCCAAAAATGACAAATGGTTTTTTTGCATTATTAATCAGTCCTGCTGCCTGTTCAATATATTCATTGCGTATAAATGGTTTCGGCCTGTAACTCCGGATGTAATCGCATTTTGTATACCCATTAAAATCAAATTTCTGAAGTTGCGAATTTTTTGTAATATCAATTAACACAGGACCAGGTCTGCCGCTTCCCGCAATAAAAAAAGCTTTGGCTAATACGGATGGAATTTCTGTTGCATCCGTTACCTGGTAATTCCATTTGGTAACCGGTGTCGTTATATTAATAATATCAGTTTCCTGGAAAGCATCTGTACCCAATAAATGTGCAAACACCTGTCCTGTTATACAAACAACAGGTGTACTGTCAATTAAAGCATCGGCAAGACCTGTAACTAAATTTGTTGCACCTGGTCCGCTGGTTGCAAATACAACTCCTGTTTTTCCAGATGTTCGTGCATAACCCTGTGCAGCATGAATGGCTCCTTGTTCATGTCGAACCAGAATATGTTTGAAGTTTTTTTGGTAATCATATAAGGCATCATAGATAGGCATGATAGCACCACCGGGATAACCAAAGATGGTATCAACACCTTCTTCAATAAAAGCCCTTAATACAGCTACAGAACCTGAAACAGATTCAGCAACCTTAGTTGTGGGAACAGAGATATCATTTTTAATTTTTGATTCTCTTCTTGTTATTTCAATTGCTTCATTCATAATTTATAGGTTATCAGATAGTATCAGTTACACAACCATCTGCGGCTGATTTTACATGCTGTGCATATTTAAAGAGTACACCTTTGGAGGCTTTCAATGCCGGTTTGTTCCATTGAGATTTTCTTTCAGAAATTTTGTCTTCACTTACATGTAATTGAAGATTATGATTGTTAATATCAATCTCAATTTCATCATCATCTTTCACTAATGCTATCAGTCCACCATCATATGCTTCCGGAGTAATATGTCCTACCACGAACCCATGCGTACCTCCACTAAATCGGCCATCTGTTATTAAGGCAACTGAATTACCTAAACCTGCACCAATAATGGCAGATGTGGGTTTCAGCATTTCAGGCATTCCCGGTCCGCCTTTAGGGCCAACATATCTTATCACTACTACATCACCAGCTTTTACTTTACCTGATTGTATGCCTCTAATTAATTCAAATTCTCCATCAAATACACGTGCTGGGCCTTTAAAATGATTACCTTCTTTGCCAGTTATTTTAGCTACACTACCTTTTTCTGCAAGATTTCCATAAAGAATTTGCAAATGACCTGTTGGTTTAACTGGATCTGAAACCGTATGAATAACTTTTTGCTGATCAAAATCCAGGTCAGGGAATTGCGCTAAGTTATCAGCTACTGTTTTACCTGTTACCGTTAAACAATCACCATCAATTAAATTTTGCTTCCATAAATATTTCATTACAGATGCTACACCACCTACTTTATGCAGGTCCTGCATAAGATATTTTCCACTGGGTTTAAAATCAGCAAGTACTGGAACCCTGTCACTGATCTTTTGAAAATCATCCTGTGTCAATGCTACATCAACACTTTTTGCCATTGCTATTAAATGAAGTACTGCATTGGTTGATCCACCCAAAGCCATAATAACTACAATAGCATTTTCAAATGCTTTTCGAGTCATAATATCTGATGGCTTTATATCTTTTTCCAATAAGTTTCTTATGGCTTTGCCGGCTGCAAAACATTCCTGTTTTTTTTCTTCGCTTAATGCCGGATTAGACGATGAATTTGGAAGACTCATTCCCAATGCTTCAATAGCTGCTGCCATCGTATTGGCAGTGTACATTCCACCGCATGCACCGGCACCGGGACAAGATCCTTTTATGATTGATTTAAAATCATCTTCAGTTATGGTTCCTGCTATTTTTTGTCCTAAGGCCTCAAATGCAGAAACAATATTTAAATCCTGCCCGTTATGATGTCCGGGAGCTATGGTGCCGCCGTAAACCATAATTGCAGGGCGGTTTAATC
>JACDAZ010000216.1 GCA_013695175.1 Flavisolibacter sp.
CATTAAACAAAGAAACTATTGAACTGGGCAGGAATCTTTTTTATGAAGGCAGGCTTTCAAAAGATGGACATTTTGATTGCGGCTCCTGTCATCAGCAGGTAGCAGCATTTACTACTTTTGAACACGATCGCAGCCATGGCTACAATAACTCTCATACACTGCGTAATGCACCTGGTTTATTTAATATTGCCTGGCTAAAAGAATACGGGCAGGATGGCAGGAGTAAAACTTTAGAAGCTGTTTTTTTAAAACATCTTACTGACCAAAATGAAATGGCTGAAACAGTAAATGGTGTTATAAATAAGCTTAGAAATGACAGCAAATACAAAAGGCTTTTCAGAGATGCATATGGTGAAGAAAGAATAACTGGAGACAGGATTTTTATTGCTCTTAAGCAATTTGTCCTGACCCTTGTTTCAGCTGATTCAAAATACGATAAAATGAAGCGTGGGGAGTATGTTTATGATCCCTCAGAAGAAAATGGCTACCAAATTTTTCAGGCTAAATGTGCCACATGCCACACAGAACCTTTATTTACCGATTTAAGTTACCGCAATATCGGATTGCCGATGGACCCCCAGTTAAATGATTTTGGACGTATGCGGGTAACAAATAGCAGAAATGATTCACTAAAATTTCGCGTGCCTACTTTAAGAAATGTTTATGCTACTTCGTATTACACCCACGATGGCAGGTTTTCTACTATTACCCATATTTTAAACCATTACCGCTCGGGAGTTGTACAAGGTCCCACACTTAATCCTCTTTTACAAAATGGAATACCACTTACCACAGGTGAAATGAATGATCTTTCTAATTTTTTAAGAACCCTTACAGATACTGCATTTATAAATAACCCCGCGTATTCCATACCATAAATGGATATTAATTCTCTTTCAAAAATTACAGCTATTAAATTTGTTGAAATTTAATTGATTGAGCGGACTTAAACAATTAGCAGGACAGACCTTGTGGTACGGAGGAAGTTCTATGGTTGCCCGTTTTCTTAATTACCTGTTGACCCCATATTTGACAGCTGTTTTTACTGGTCTTGAATATGGTAAAATGAGCCTGGTATATGCAGCCATTCCATTTTTAAATGTGTTGTTTACCTATGGTTTAGAAACAACTTATTTCAGGTTTTCCAATACAAAAGAAGATAAGCATGCTGTTTATAATACAGCAACTGTTTCGTTGATCATTACCACATTGATCTTTACTTCAGTCCTTTTATTATTCTCATCTGATATAGCCAGGTGGATCGGGCTACCCGATCATCCTGAGTATTTCATTTATACGGCTCTTATAATTGGTTTTGATGCTTTATCAACTTTGGCTTTTGCTAAACTAAGGTTAGACAACCGGCCTATAAAATTTGCCACCATTCGTATCACATCTATTTTATTAAATATTTCCCTTGTTGTTTTCTTTCTTTCAGTTGCCCCGCAAATACAAAGAGATAATCCGGATAGTTTTGTAGGAGCATTTTACAATCCTGTTAACGCAGTCGGTTATTTTATTATTGCCAACCTCATTACATCGGCATTTGTATTTCTTTTATTATCAAAAGAATTTTTTGGGTTTAAGTGGAAATTCAATGCACCACTTTGGAAGGAAATGATGATCTATGCTTCTCCATTAATTATTGTTGGTTTTGGAGGAATGATCAACGAAGTTATAGATCGCATCATGATTCAATGGCTAACCCCTGCAGCATCCGCAGATGAGGCCACCTTCCAGGTAGGTTTGTATAGTGCCTGTTTTAAATTATCCATTTTAATTACACTTTTCATACAGGCTTTTAGAATGGGCGCCGAACCCTTCTTTTTTAAGCAGGCACAGGGTCAGCAGCCTCAAAGGGTTTATGCGAGGGTTATGAAGTTTTTTGTCATTACCATTTGCTTTATGTTCCTTATAGTGGTTTTATTTCTTGATATATGGAAACATTTTATTCAAAATCCTGATTATTGGGAAGGTTTGAAAGTTGTTCCAATTCTTCTTCTTGCTAATATGTTCCTCGGCATTTATTACAATTTATCTATTTGGTACAAGGTGGTGAATAATACAATGGCCGGTGCCTGGATCACACTAATTGGTGTGGTCATCACCCTTACAATAAACTTCATTTTTATACCGGTGTATGGTTATATAGCTTGCGCCTGGTCGCATTTTCTTTGCTATGGAAGCATGATGGTAGTATCTTATTTCTGGGGACAAAAAAGTTATCCGATCACATATCCATGGAAAAAGCTGGTTGCTTATATAATTATTTGTGTGATACTTTATGGTATCTATGCTGTATTTACATTATTGGATTGGGGTATATGGACAAACAGGGTTTTTGCCTTAATCCTCCTGTTTTTATTTTCATTACTGATAGTTAATACAGAAAGAAAAGAATTTCAGAAACTGCCTTTTGTAGGAAAATATTTCAATCCCAAAACCATTTAAACCAATTTCACAAATGGGTTGGTCTTTATCTCATCACCAATAGTGGTACTGTCGCCATGTCCCGGGTATACAATAACATCTTGGGGCAAAGTATAAAGCTTCACCTTGATGCTTTCTTCAAGGGCTTCAAAACTACCTCCGGGCAGGTCGGTTCTGCCAATACTGTTTTGAAAAAGAACATCGCCTGCAATAATAAATTTATGAGCACGGCTGTAAAAGCAGATACTGCCGGGTGAATGTCCCGGCGTCAGCAATATATCAAGCACTTCATTGCCCAATTTAATTTGGTCTCCTTCATCAATAAAAACCAATTCACCGTCATAGTTTTCAAAGGGCAATTGATACATCTGCCCTTGCGTAGGTCCCAGGTCCAATAGCTGTTTTTCCAATTTATGAAGGTGCAGAACAAGATTGTATTTCTTTTGAACAAAGCGATTACCCAAGATATGATCGATATGACAGTGGGTGTTAAGCAGGTAAACAGGGTTCAATTTGTTAATTTCTATGAAATCTGTCAACTCTTTTTCCTCTGAAGCAAAATAGCATCCCGGATCAATAATACAACAGTCTCTTTCATCGTTATAAACAATATATGTATTCTCCTGAACTGGATTGAATGTAAAAGACTGAACGTTTAACATGAGCTTTTTTGTACTTTTAATGCAATTTACTTTCAAAACAGTCAGCTACAAGAACACCATCATACTTTATGAATAAATACTTTGCAGGATCAGCGCTGTGTGTAATTAGTTTATTTTATTCTCATAATTCCTATGCCCAGGTTAGTGCAGTGGAATTTGGCAAAAACCGGGTTCAGTATCAAAAATTTAACTGGCGGTATTATCAAACCGAAAACTTTAATACTTATTTCAGCCAGGATGGTCTTGAACTGGGAAAATATGTTGCACAGGTAGCAGAAAAAGAGCTTCCTCAATTAGAAGAATTTATTGAATACGGCTTGCAGCGCCGTGCCAACCTTGTTGTTTATAACAACTTTGATGAAATGCAACAATCAAATATCGGGTTGGGGATCGACTGGCAAAATACCGGTGGTGTTACAAAGCTGGTAAATAATAAACTGGTAGTTTCCTTTGATGCAAATAAAAACAATATGCGCCGCCAGATAAGACAAGGCATTGCACAGGTGCTGGTGCAGAATATGCTTTTTGGCGATGACCTGGGTGAAATGGCTGCTAACCAAACTTTACTGGATCTGCCCAAATGGTTAACTGATGGCTATATTGCTTATGCTGCCGAATCATGGAATCCGGACCTTGATGATCAGTTAAAAAGTGCTTTATTGAGTGGACGGTACAATAATTTTTACCAGTTTGCTTTTGAAAAACCATTATTGGCAGGCCATTCCTTCTGGTACTATTTCGGAAATAAATATGGAACAAACAGAACTACTTACCTCTTATATCTTTCCCGCATTTACCGTAATTTAAACAGTGCTTCGCAACGTATTGCCAAAAAGAAATTCAAAGAAATTTTACAGGATTTCATGAGCGAACAATCGCAGCAGTATTATGCAGACATACGTGGCAGGCGTATTGTTCCAAAAGGACAATTGTCGGTTACTGAAGAAATTGGTAAAAAAGATTTTATTCGTTTTAATGCCAACCCGCAGCCCCGCAGTTTCACTTATGCTGTTGTGGAATTTAACCAGGGCAAATACAGTGTTGTTTTAAATGAAAATTTTACAAACAGGAAAGTGTTGCTGAAATATGGCGTTCGCTCAAGAGAAGATGAAGTAAATCCTAATTATCCAATTTTAGCTTGGGATGGAAAAGGCACCCGTTTAGCTGTTGTATATAGTGAAGAAGGAAAATTAAAATTGTTTGTTTATGATGCTGTAACCCGCGTAAGAACAACAAGGCAGGAACTGCCCATGTTTGACCAGGTACAGGATGTGAAGTATATGCTTGATGCAAATACCTTATTGTTTAGTGCCGTAAAAGGTGGGCAAACAGATATTTTTGTTTATAAAATAGAAAGGCAGACTGTAGAGCAGGTTACAGATGATGTTTATGATAACCTTGATCCTTCTTTTGTAGCCTTTCCGAATAAAACAGGTATCATTTTTTCATCTAACCGTCCTTCGGCCTATGCTGCCAGCACCGATACATCCATGCCTTCGGAGCACTTCAACATTTTTTTAGTTGATAACTGGAACCAATCTGAGTTCAAACAAATATCGCAGTTAACCAATGTAAGATTTGGTAATGCACGCTTCCCCTCTCAATACAATACTTCGCATTTTACTTTTGTAAGTGACGAAAACGGAATTAACAACAGGTATGCAGGATTCTTTAGTACAGAGGCTGCGGGATTGGATACTCTTGTATTTATTGGAGATGAAATATTACGCAACCCATCAGAAAAAGATGTTGACAGCCTATTAAAAGAATGGCAGAAACCAGATATTGATTCAATTGGATTTTTTGCAGTTACCAATGATTCTTCCTATGTTTTTCCATTAACCAATTATCAAAGTGGTTTACTGGAAACACGTACAGCAGGCGATAATAACCTGGTAAGTGAAGTAACAAGACAAGGTGATTATAAATTCTTATATCGTTTAAGGATAGACGAAAACGCATTAAGACGTCGTAATGTAACGGCAAAGCCAACAGAATACATGCGCAAGCTTCAGACGCAGGCAAGGCTAAGCAGTGGTGATGCAACTATAAATGAAACAGATTCAGCAGGCAGATCAACAGATGTATTTCAAACTGAGTTTGATGATGATACTTCAAATTCGCAATTAGGAAGAGTATTTGAAGGAAACCAGATCAACGTTGAGCCCATAATACGTTCAGCAAAAGTGTATGAGTATCGTCCACCGAAATTCTTTAACGACTACCTGGTGGCCGGTTTAAATAATACGGTGTTTGGTGTATCAAGATACCAGCCTTATACCGGTTCGGGACCTATTAAACCATCTAACGGAAGTACATTGAATGGTATGCTTAGAATGGGTACTGTAGATCTTTTTGAAGATTTTAAAATATCAGGCGGGTTCAGGATGGCAAGTAATTTACGCGATAACGATATTTTGTTTGAAGCTACAAACTTGCGGAAGCGTGTGGATCTTGGCTTTACTTATTACAGAAGTAATAATACACTGGGTGCTATCATTAATACCGGGCAACAACTTTTGGTAAAACAATTTTCTAATTATTATTTAGCAAGAGTTGGTTATGCTTTTGACAGGGTAAGAAGCCTTAGACTTACTGTTGGTCCCCGCTTTGATCGTTTTGTTTTTGTACCTGACAATTTTGTGGGACCCAATTCTTTAAAGATTGAAGACTCCAAACAAACATTTGGACAAATGACGATGGAGTATGTTCATGACAATACTGTAAATCCTACTTTAAATATTTGGAAAGGGTTGAGGTATAAAGCTTATGTTGACTGGTTTACACAGGTAAATAAAGTTCGACAAACAGATGGCAGGTATTTATTTAATGCAGGTTTTGATGCCCGTCATTATTTACCAATTTACCGTAATGTAATTTGGGCAGTACGTGGTGCCGGTGATTTTTCATGGGGTAGTCAAAAAGTCATTTATTATTTAGGTGGTGTTGATGGCTGGCTGATGCTGAGAGAAAATGAAAAATCAAATTCTATGGGTCAACCTACAGGTGATTTCAGATATTTCAATCCTGCTAACCCACCTGCACCGGGTGCAGCATATGCCTACCAGGCACTTGCAGTAAACATGCGTGGATTTAAACAAAATCTTGCCAATGGAAATAATGCCCTGGTGTTAAACAGTGAAGTAAGAATGCCTGTATTTGCTACTCTATTAAACCGCCCCATAAACAATGCATTACTAAGAAACTTTCAGTTGGTACAGTTTGTTGATCTTGGAACTGCATGGAATGGTACTTATAATAAAATACAACGTCCTTCTACATCTTATGGAACAGGTAATGTATTAGTGAAACTGAAAGCCGGTGGTGTTGGACCGTTTGCAGGTGGTTATGGCTTTGGTGCACGCAGCACATTGCTTGGCTATTTTATAAGATTTGATGCTGCCTGGGAAATGAATGGCTTCTTCCAGGGAAAACCACAGATGTACTTAGCATTAGGATTAGACTTTTAAATTCTTAGAAAAAAAAAGGAAAGAGGCTGTCTCAAAAGTCTGGGACAGCCTCTTTTTTTTCGGGTAGGTGATGGAATCAATTTTCATTTATGCGATTCTAGACACCTTCATTTTACTTTTGATACAGCCTCTTTTTTTATAGATACTATTTACCATTGAAGCTTTCGTGAAAAATACATAATCACGGCAAGGGCAATAAATAATCCTATACTTCCAAACAACAATGAATAATCCTGTAATTGAAGAATTGTAAAAATATAGATGTAAAGAAGTACGAGTACAGAAGATAAAACTGCTGATAACCTTGCTGATGATAATATTCCTTTTACAAACCAGGTTATTAAACCAATAGTACAAACTGCAGCAATAGCATAGGAAAGATTAAAACTAATATACTCCGAAAAAGAAAGTAGTAAAGTGTAAAAAAGTATGAGTGCTAAACCAATCAATCCATATTGAAACGGATGTACAGATTTATTATTTGTGGTTTCTATAAGGAAAAAGGCAGCAAAGGTCAGCAAAATACAAAGCACTGCATATTTTATGGAACGGGTAGTTTTTTGATAATTGTTAACAGGCACATATAAGTTTGCACCAAATGAAGAAGCAGACAGGTCATTTCTTGCAGGTGCAACTTCTACATACCTGTTTAAATTGCCAGTATTGATATGACCAATGCTGTAATTATTTCCTTTCCATTGTTGAGGAAACGCACGTTTATGAGCAAAGCTTTTCCAGGTTGCTGTAAAACCGGTATCACCTACCTGTGAATTATTGGGTAAAATATCACCACTAAAACTTGGGTGTGGCCAGGGAGAACTTAAGGCAACAGATGTAGATCTTCCCACAGGTGTAAAAAGCAGTTGCTCCGAACCATTTAAATCCAATGAAGAACTAAACTGAAGATTATTTAATTGTTCAATGGAAACAACTGGTAAATTAGCTGTAAGACCACTGGAACTCAGGTCATCTTCTGCTGACTGTGGAGACAGTACCAAGGCTGAATCACCCAAATTCATTTTCAGTTCTTCATTTAATCCTTTTACATCTGTAATATTCAATTTTACATAGGATTCATTCCATATGATATCTTCACCGGGTATACCCAGTTTTAACGGATCGATTTGCCTGAATGATCCGGTTAAATTAATTTTTGAATTATACAGCATCACCTTGTATATGCCCCTGTATTTTTCCTGTGGTGTAAGTGAAGCTGTTATATTTAAATCATCAGGCAGAAAATAAGAGAACTTTTTAACCCTCACCCGTTTTTCTGGTGTTGCATTTTCTGTTTGCCAGTATGGTAAAACTATAACAGGACCAGTTATAACCTGCCTGCCTGCCCACTTACTGCTTACTTCTGCTATAGCTTCATTTTGGCGTTGTTCCCTTTCTTCAATAAGGCTGCTTACATAAAAAGTGGGTATCAATAAAAGCAATACCATCACACCTATGATCAAACCTTTAACCAGGACTTTGCTTTTTGTCCAGATTGTTTCAACCGTTGTTTCCATTATTCAATTTTAAATATTAAGAAAGTACTTTGTACTACAAAGTTATAATACAAAAAAAATTATTTGATACCGTTGATCATTTTTTCCAAAGCTGAAATATGATCGCCAAAAGCTTTCTCACCCGTTTTAGTTACAGAATAAGTGGTGTTTGTTTTTCGACCGATAAATCCCTTATGCACTTTTATAAATTTTTCATCCTCCAGGGTTAGAAGATGTGTTGCCAGATTGCCGTCTGTTACTTCCAGCATTTGCTTCAGGTCATTAAAACTTATTTCATCATTAACCACAAGAATGCTCATAACTCCCAGCCTCACCCGGTTGTCAAAAATTTTATTTAAACCTGCTATCGGATTTTTTATTGCCATGCCTTTTAATTAAGCAAACGATTTCTGCCTGTTTCCTCTTTCATATTTCCACCACATGATAAAACCATAAATTATATGTAATACACCAAAACCAAATGCCCAAAAATAAAGTCCATAGCCTATAAATTGAGTGTTGATCAATCCAAGTAGTATCTGTAAAAACCCAAGATACCTGATATCATCTAACGTATACTTACTTCCATTAACTAATGAAAGTCCATAAAAAATAAGACTGATGGGTGCCACAAACCGCCATTCATCGTAACGAAACATGGCCAGAATCAATAAACCACCGGCTATAAGCGGAATCAGCATATTGATCAATAAATTTTTGGAAGTATGATCCCATAAAGGCATGTTATTTCTTTTGGCTTTTAACCATGTAAAATAATAAGCAGATACAAGTGCTGCAATCAAAACTATTATAGCTAATGCCAATAAGTTATACTTTAATAATTGGAAAGAACTTCCTGTATAACCTGAAACTTTGTAGCCCTGATAATATTCATAAATCCAGTTGTAGGCAAAGAAAGATCCTAATAATGCCCAAAAACCAGCAGCAATACCACTAAGCCCGCTTAAGGAGATAAAACGACTGGATCGTTTCATCATGCGCCTGATATCCTGTATGGCTTCTAAGGATTGATTATGTTCACTCATAAAAGCACTTTGTGATACAAAGTACAGTCAGATACCTGACATTTCCAAATAACACAACTAATTATTCATTCTTTTATTATTCTTCTTCTAATGATAAAAGGTATTTCTTAAACTGACTATCAATAGTTTTAGCATTGTATATTCCCGGTGCAAAGCCGGCAGTTATTGACTCTGCCTCTATTTTTTTACCATTGAAATTATATGGGCCTGCTATTCCTAAATATTCTTCCACACCTTCATCTTCATTGAACTGAACTTTAAAAAGATAAAATTTTCGCTTTTCACCATTTAATAACCCTATTCGTTCTCCTATAAATTGAATTTTTTCAACATTATCATATTCACTCGACATACGAAACATTTCACTTTCAGCTAAACTTTTTTGATTCAGAAACCTGGAAGGAAATAATTTAAGGTTATTTAATTTTTTTAACTCCAGGTAAAGTGGAAGCCTGTAAGTATTATCTTCAGCCAGCCTCATAATAGCTGTTGCATCTACCTGCTGTTTATTTTTCAATAATACAATAGTAGCATCATAAACATTTTCAAGATCATTGGACTTAAGAACCAGTTTCAATAAATTGTTTGATTCAAGATCATTGAATTTCCCTAACAATAATAACCAGTTATAAAAAACCCAATCATATTTAAGAGTAGATGTTGCAATTGTACTTTCTGCCTGTTTAAGTAATATGTTCTTATACAATTGCAAGTCAGATATGGTAATGTAATTGCTATCAATAAGTGTATTGCTAACAATAGCAATGACATCAGCCACTTCTTTATTTTCTAAACCTTTTAAGAGATGCGGAAAAATTGAGGTTGTGAGGCTAAGAGAATCCAATAAAGCACTTGCCAGGCCTGAGGACTTTCCGGATTTTGGTGTGTGATCTATC
>JACDAZ010000248.1 GCA_013695175.1 Flavisolibacter sp.
TGGTCAGGGTGTGGGACCAGATAATAGAAATTATTCTGCAGGATTTTATAGAAACGTATATCGTTCTATTACTGAAAATTTTGTTGAAGATGCATCATGGATAAGGCTTAGAAATTTAAGTCTTAGCTATAATATTCCATCAAAACTTATTCAAGGAACATTTATAGAAGGTGCAACAGTCACCTTTACGGGGAATAATTTATTGTTATTTACAGATTATACTGGTTTTGATCCGGAAACAAGCAGCTTTAGCTCCGGTAGTAATGTAGATGCTTTTTCAGGGTTTACATATCCTGCTGTACGCAGCTATTTGTTTAGTATCAATCTTAACTTTTAAAATTTACTTTAATGAAAATATCAATGAAATATTTTTTCATAATTCTGATGCTAACGAGTGTAGTATCATGTAAAAAATATTTGGATGTGAATGAAAATCCAAATTCACCTACACAACCTCCTATAAATGGTCTTTTAACTAAAGTAACTCATGGTGTAGCCATGAATGTTTTCAATGTTTCAAATATTACCTCTTATTATGTGCAATATCTGGCATCTCCCAATACTGCTTCGCCTACTGATGTTTATGAACCAATAGACGCAAGCGGTACCTGGACTGCTTTATATGATAATATGACAGATATATATGACCTGGATAAACTTGCAGTAGCAGAAGGCGCTACACAATACCAAGGAGTTGCAAAAATATTAATGGCTATGGATTTGCACCTGGTTCATAATTTATGGGGGGCTGCACCATATAGTACTGCTTTTGAAGGAAATATAATAACTCCATCTTTTGATGATGCACAGGCCATTTTTCAACGTACTTTAAATTTGCTTGATTCAGGAATTTTATTACTTGAACGAACAGGATCAACAAAAACAATTCCAACATCGGGCACAGCTGCAAAAACAGATTTAATTCATAATGGATCCAGTGCGGCGTGGGTAAGAACGGCAAATGCTTTAAAAGCCCGTTTGTTAAATCAATTAAGTAAGACTTCACAGTATAATCCTACTGCTATTTTAGATGCTTTGTCTAAAGCATATACCTCAAATGCACATGATGCTTTTATTACAACTTTTAACATAAGAAATCCATGGAATCAGGTAGCAGTAAATAATGCAAATTTATTATTGAATGGATGGCTATCTGATCACTATGTAAAAAGTATGAATGGAACATTATTGGAACCAGCTGATCCCAGATTACCCTTAACAGCAAGCCGAACCAAATTTAATGATTTTAGAGGTACCAGAAATGGTGCTGGGCGTACAGGTTCGGGAACTGATACTTTAGAATCATATATAAGTCTTAACGGCTACTACTCCAGTCCCGGATCTCCTCTGTTTATTATTACTTATGAAGAAATGAAATTTATTGAAGCTGAAGTTGCATTTAGAACTAATGATATAACAAGAGCTTATGAAGCTTATTTAGAGGGAATAAGAGCCAATATGACAAAAATGGGAGTTTCGGCTACAGAAAGAGATCTGTATATACTCCATCCAGCAATATCTGTTGATGCAAATAATCTAATGCTGCAACATATTTTTAAAGAAAAATATAAAGCTTTGTTTTTAATGCCTGTGACGTGGGATGATGCAAGAAGATTTGATTATCAGTATGAAGGGTTTCAGCTGCCGTTAAATGTTGTCGCCAATACTTTTATCAGAAGATTAGTTTATCCAAGTATAGAAGAAAGCAGAAATGCTGCTAATGTACCGGCTGTAACAGATGTTACACAAAAATTGTGGTGGGATCAATAAAATTAAAATTATCAATCCCGCTTCGGCGGGATTTTATTTTCTTTTCCTGAAAAAAAAGTCTTGCATTAACAGCCTGCATTCGTCCTGTAGTAAATTTTTTATCAATTTTGTTTTAGGATGAAAAGGTGAAACTTCTTTTGTAATTCTTTTATATCCATTTTTTTCATCATCTGCACCATAAATTATTGTTCCTATTTTACTCCAGTATAATGCACCGGCACACATTAAACATGGTTCAACAGTAATATATATGCTGGCGTCCATTAAATATTTGCTGCCTAAATAATTAAAGGCAGATGTAAGTGCAATTATTTCGGCATGAGCAGTACAATCTTTTAATCTTTCTACCTGGTTGTACGCTCGTGCAATGATTTTATTTTCTAAAACAATAACAGCTCCTATAGGTACCTCCTCTTCTTCAAAAGCTTTTTGTGCCTGAATTAAAGCCTGCCTCATGTAATAATTATTATCCATCATCTGATTTTCTTTCTTTTTAAAATTAAATAAAGAAGAGTTATACGTGGCTTATAAATTGCCGCTTGTTTTATATGTACGATCATCTTTTTACATTACCAGATGGCAGGGATTTGAGTTATGCTGTTTATGGCCCAATAAATGGCGTGCCGGTAATTTATTTTCATGGTACTCCAAGCTCCAGGCTGGAACCTTTGCTAATTAATAAGTATGGACAAAACCTGGAGAATTTATTAGAGCAATTTGCAATAAAATTGATAGCAATAGACAGACCCGGTATGGGGAAGTCATCTTTCAATGCAAATAATTCTTTTTTAAATTTTGCAGCGGATGTAAATCAACTTTTGCAACATCTTCAAATAGAATCGTGTCCTATATTATGCTGGTCAGGTGGGGGTCCTTATGCATTGGCTATGGCATTTGCATCTTCTAAAATTTCAACTGTTAATATAATTTGTGGTTTTTCGAGACAGTTTAATAAGGAAGTACTGCAACAAATGGGGACTAATAAGATTTATTTTATAACAGCAAAAAACTTTCCCTGGTTCCTGGAACTTTCTCTTAAAATTGTTTCAAAAAGAAAAACAAAAAGACCGGTGCCGCAGTGGTTAACCGGTTTATCTTATGTTGATTATATGCTTTTGAACAAGGTAGATCAGCTGGAATGGTTAACTAAACATACATTGAATGAAGCGGTTATAAAAGACACAAAAGGTACAGTAGAGGAAGCAAGATCATATTTTAAACCTCCTGGATTTAAATTAAAAGACATTAAGCAAAAGGTACATTATTGGTGGGGCACCAAAGATTCCGCTGTAGTGCAGTTACATGCAGATGCTATAGAGCAACAGGTGCCTAATGCAATAATGCATTATAGAGAAGGAGAAGGTCATTTGTCTTTATACATCAAAGCATTTGAAGAAATATTACAAACTATTAAAATCGAAGCTGATCAGGAATTGGTTCAATGAAATTTAAAAGTAATGGCAAAGTAATTGTATCATTCAGCCAAAGACATTTTATGAAACAACTGATAGGAATTTTGTTTTTAACTGCAACGTTTGGTTGTAATAATGCTACAGATGGTGATGCAAGTACAGATACCACTACTATGCCGGTTGACACTGCTCTTTTAAATCCTAGTGATACTGCTGCACATATTAATACTAGTACAGGAACTTATCCATTAGATACAACAAATCAAAAGAGTTCGAGACAAGGTTCAAGTCCTACAAACCCTGCTTCACGTCAATCAACGCCCGGTGCACCAAATAATGAAAACCGCGATACAACCAGGTTTTAATTTTTGTAAAAAACATCATATGCAAAACGCAGCATGGTAGCTACAACAATTACCAGGAAGAAGTAACGGATGAATTTATTGCCTTTTGCTATGGCCATTCGTGCGCCTATCACCCCTCCTAAGGCATTACAGATTGCCATGGGTATAGCAAGTTTCCAAATGATGCTTCCTTTAAAAGTAAAAAGTATAAGTGATGCAAGATTGGTAGCCAGGTTTACCATTTTGGCATAAGCAGAAGCATGTAAAAAATCCATGCCTAATAAACCAACAAAAGCAAGTATTAAAAAGCTTCCGGCACCGGCACCAATAAATCCATCATAAAAACCTATAACCAAACTTATGGTTGATGCCAATAATATTTTTTTATGGTGCTTGTGATATTTGGTTACCTCTTGTCCAAAGTTTTTTTTGCTAAATGTATAAATGGCAACTATTACAAGTATAATTAGTAATACCGGTTTCATAAACTGGTTGTTCACCTTCAACAATAAATAGGATCCGGCATAAGATGCAAAAAATGCAATTGTGCACATTAATGCAACAAGAGTTAATTGCAGTTTTACTTTCTTTAAAAATTGTCTTGCAGCAAAAAATGTCCCGCTGAAAGAAGGTAATTTCACAGTTGCCAATACAGAAGATACAGGGTGGGCAGGTAAAAGAACTAATAAAGCCGGTGTTTGAATTAATCCACCGCCACCTGAAATAGCATCTATAAAACCGGCAAAGAATGCAACTACACATAAAAGAATTATGATCGTAAGTTCGATTTGCATAAAATGGCTGCGAAAATAAGGAGTGTGTTCTGCTATATAATTAAAAGGGTTAAAAAAAATTAGTAAGAAAACTTAATCCAATATTGAAAATCATCTTTAATAGTTACTTTGCTTTATGAATGATATACAACAAAAGCCGGAGCAATTGCAAAGGTTTTTTGAGACACATCAAACAAGAAGCTTTGATTTTAGAAAACAACAGCTATTGAAACTTAAAAAAGCTTTATACAAATACGAAGAGGATTTGTATGATGCTCTTTTCATAGACCTTAAAAAAAATAAAGAAGAATGTTGGATAACAGAATTAGGTTTTACAATTACTGAAATAAGTAATGCACTTAAAAACTTAAAG
>JACDAZ010000266.1 GCA_013695175.1 Flavisolibacter sp.
AGAATATCTCGTTCAAATTCATTTTTTTTTAATGCTGAACCCGGTGGCATTGTGTTTGTTTTTATTTAAATAATAATACAAGCTATGAAATCAAAAAAATTTAAGTGTTTAAATAAAAAACAAAAAATAAATACACTTTTAAAATATGGATCTTTTTTAGCTGATAGAAAGTATGGTCCATTTAAAATCATGCTTTATGAATTAAATGGTTGTTATGTAGAAGCCTATTTTCTTAGCTGGAGAAAAGAAGTAATGTTTTTTAATGTTTTTGAATCAGTAGAAAATTTGCAGCCTTATTTAAGAAAAATTGATTTATCAGAATTATTTCACCAGGTTCCTCAAAAAAAGATTTGAATAAAATGAAAGATAACAAAAACGGGGATGCGTCCACTCAGCAAGTGCAGTCAAATGAAGTAAACAAAAAACAAGACCTGGAAATGAACAGGAATAATAACGAAAGAGCAAATGAAAATGTAAATCAAAATTCTTTTAATGAAGATTCATCTGCTAATGATGTTGGTAGTGAGATAACAGATGGAGAAGCAGGATAGTTAACGAACAATAGAAAATTTTTCAAATAAAACTTCATCTTTATCTTCTACAATTACTTCACTAACTTCTGCATTAGCCGGACCTTTTCTGCACCATGTGATAAATTCATTCAGACTTATTTCACTTCCTGTAACTAAACATTCTACGTCTCCAACTGCATTATTTTTTATCCATCCATTGATGTTTAATTCTTTAGCTACACTTTTTGCGGTGGCCCTATAAAAAACACCTTGTACTTTTCCTTTAACTATTATAAAATGAGTTGGCATTATCGTTTAAAGTTATGATACATACTTAGAATTTATGGCATGCAATTAGCAACTTTTATAATAAAGAATTTATGAAAAGTAAACAAAATAAAGACCAGCAAAATAGCAGAACTGATAAAGGCAGAGGTCAAAAGGAAGAGGAAACCAAAATTTATTTAACCAGCGACAGCACTTTGCAAACAGAGGAAGAACACAGGCATGACCAGCAGGTTGATCCTTCAAAGGATAAGGATATAAGTGTTTCCCGGGATGACCTGAAGGATATTAAAGCCGGTAAGTTAACAGGAAGAGAATCCATTGATGAGCGTTCTGTTAGTGAAGAATAATTGTTAATCAAATTTTTGATCATGACTAATAGAGATAAGAATAACCTGCATAGCGAAAATCAACAAAAAGGTAAAAATCAAGAAGAGATTTTGAAATCGCAGGAGTCGGAAAAGGATACCGGGGATCAGCAAATTAATAACGAGGCAGATGATGCAAGAATCAGAAGTGAAAGACAAAGAGTAAAAGACGCTGAAAAAAATCAAAGCAGGCATTAATAAAATTCAAATTAATGGAAAGAAGAAAAGACGGTGCTGAAAGTAATGCAAGCGAAAAAGGTAAAGAATTTACCGGTTCATCACATGGAATGCAGGGAGTAGACAAAGCACCCGGTGAAGAAACGTCAAATGACCAGGTTCAGTTTACGCAGCAAACACAGAAAGGTAAGAAAGTAGATGCTGACCCTTCAGATGAAGAAGGACAACCATCCGATCAATCTTTATAATTGATATCAGGTAGTCGCTGTTGGTTTTTTAAAGATCTCAGCATTTGACCAAAATCTATTTTTTTAGACAAAGCTGAAATAGCATGCGCCAAACGCCTGGTACGTGTAGTTTCAGTTTTTGCTTCTTCTATCCATTTCCCAAAATAATTCCTGTGCGATTTTGCCAGAGAATTAAAATATTTATTTGCTTCAGGATCATCTTTTAAACATTCAATAAAATCTTCAGGTACCTGATAATCGTTTTTATCAAGAACAATTTGCAGATATATTTTATCTCCAATTATTTTCTTTATCTTTTTTCTAAGAGTTGTATTGAGAGCAAGAATGAAATGTCCTTCACCCATTGGTAACAATGACAAACCTTCAACTGGTACATTATCAATCTTTCCTTTTACACGAAATGATTTTTTTGTTCCGGGGTTTAATTGTGCTGCTATAGCAGAGGGTATTAAAATATAAGTCCAGCCGGTTTTTTCACCCTTATTTTTAAATTTTTCAATAGTAGCATGAAAACGAACCATAATGGTTATAAAAGTATATTAATGATCTTTGATATCCATGACGGTATTAAAATTGTTTAATAAAATAAAAATTAATTATGTCAGCATGTAATTTTTCAATCCCATTTTCAGGTTCTCCTGAAGAAGTATTGGGTAAGGCAAGATCTTTTATGCAGAGCCAGGGTGGTGATTTTGATGGAGACACAAATAAAGGAAATTTTAATGCAAGTGTATTTGGTAATACAATAGCAGGTTCTTATACGGTTACAGGTCAAACTTTAAATATTGTAATAGATTCCAAACCATTTATGATTCCCTGCAGTACAATTGAAGGGTTTTTGAAGAATCAAATCAGTTGATCATACTGCAATTTTAGGGATAGCAGCAAGTAAGTTTCTTGTGTATTCCATTTTTGGATTTTGATAGATTTCTTCAGCACCTGCAGTTTCAATAATTTTTCCTGCTTTCATAACAGTTATTCTGTCACTCATGTACCTTACAATAGAAAGATCATGTGTAATAAATAACATGGTTAATCCCAGATCTTTTTTTAGATCGTTCAATAAGTTTAAAACCTGTGCCTGTACACTTACATCAAGTGCTGAAACTGATTCATCGCAAACAAGTAATGATGGATTTAATGCCAAAGCTCTTGCTATAACAATACGTTGACGCTGACCTCCTGAAAACTCATGGGGGTAACGTTTAAGATATGATTTTGGCAGATTGACCTTGTCTAAAAGATCAACAATTCTTTTTGTTCTTTCTTTTGCACTTAATGTGTCAAAAACCTGCATAGGTTCGGCAATTGCAGCACCAACCGTGAGCCGTGGATTTAATGATGAATAAGGATCCTGGAAAACAAGCTGAACTTCCTGCCTTAATTCTGACAATTGTTTTGTAGATAAAGCCGTGATGTCATTACCTTGTATATATATTTTTCCATGAGTCGGTTCTATCAATCTTAATAAAGTTCTGCCTAAAGTGGTTTTACCACATCCGGATTCACCAACAAGTCCTAAAGTTTCACCTTTATAAATTTCCAGGCTTACATCATCAACAGCTTTTATAAATGCAAGAGGCTTTCCTAATAGATTTTTTTTAGTAGGAAAATGAACAGATAAATTTTCAACTTTAACCAAAACATAATTTTCTATATTTTCAATTTTACCAACAGGTGCAACAGAAACTTGTGATGGTCTTTCATTAAAATCCTGTTCCATAAAATCACTTACTACAGGTAATCTTACACCCTTTGGATGAAGTGCCGGTCTGCATGCCAGCAGGGCTTTTGTATAAGGGTGCTTTGGATTTTTGAATAACAAAGCAGTTTTATCCTGTTCCAATATTTCACCTTTATAAATAATTGCTACCCTGTCAGCAATTTCGGCAACGATACCTAAATCATGCGTAATAAACAGTACTCCAATATTTTCTTCCTGTTGAATTTCTTTTATTAATTCAAGAATAGCTTTTTGAACAGTTACATCAAGTGCAGTGGTGGGTTCATCGCAGATTAAAAGAGAAGGATTGCAACACATAGCCATGGCTATCATGACCCTTTGTTTTTGCCCGCCACTTAATTGATGTGGATAACGGTTAAAAATCTCTTCGGGTGAAGGCAATTTTACTTTTTGAAACCATTGTATTGTTCGTTTTTTTGCTTCATTAAAAGAAACCTTCTTGTGTAATTGAATTGCCTCCACAATTTGCCTTCCGCAACTCATAACAGGATTGAGTGAAGTCATCGGTTCCTGGAAAATCATGGCAATGCTGTTGCCCCTGATGTTTTGTAATTCTTTACCGGCTAAATTCA
Organism: Flavisolibacter sp.; assembly: GCA_013695175.1. Classification (GTDB taxonomy): domain Bacteria; phylum Bacteroidota; class Bacteroidia; order Chitinophagales; family Chitinophagaceae; genus Flavisolibacter. The sequence goes on from JACDAZ010000266.1 coordinate 3,907, forward strand.
GAAGGTTTATAGCGGATTCATTTTCATAAAATAGTATTGATCCTTGATACCTTGCAGGTGGTACCGGTAATAATTGTAAAATAGATAAAGATGTTACAGATTTTCCGGAACCTGATTCTCCAACCAACGCCAGTATCTCGCCCCTTTCAATTTCAAAAGAAATTTGCTTAACAGCACTTGTAATCTCTTTTTCTTTTATAAAATCAACTGAAAGGTTTTCTATTTTTAATAAAGGCATCTATCAATTTTGCGTTTTATTGTACAATCAATTTAGGGATTACTTATAACTCGTATTGCCAGTTTTTTTGATGGAGTAGGATAGAAAGCTAAACACACACCACAATTTTGATTTGTTTCAGTTTCTATTTTAAAATAAAATTCATCACCTTCTTTTATTTCTGCAGGAAAAGTACACTGACTTGCCAATGCAAAAACATTGGTATGTGTTTTTCCGGAATGTTGGTCTGTCCAGGATTTTTGATATAAGGCAGGATCCATTTCACCTTCTAAAAGCTTGATGGTATAATTCATACAAATGCCTTTAATCTCCAGACGTCCTTTAAAGTGATCAGTATAAACCCTATCAACTTCAGAACTTTTTTTCTGGCATTCAAAATTTGTAAACGCCAGAAGTATAAAAAGGGAAATTGTAATTAGCTTAAGCATATAATTTTTTTTGAATGACAACCCTGTAATTGATATCGTTGCATCAAAATCTCAAATGCCTTACAGTTTTATTATTATTTATGAGTTGTTTCAGCGAATCAATTCCAATTTTTAAATGCCTGTCAACATAGTCTATAGTAACTTTTTTATCACTTTCTTCGGTTTTTACACCTTCCGGCGTCATAGGAGAATCACTTACCAGTAAAAGTGCACCTGTAGGTATTTTATTATAGAATCCCACTGAAAAAATTGTTGCTGTTTCCATATCTATTGCATAAGCCCTGATTTCTTTAAGATATTCTTTAAATTCTTCATCATGTTCCCAAACCCGACGGTTAGTTGTATAAACAGTTCCTGTCCAGTAATCTATTTCATTATCTCTTATAGTTGTAGAAATAGCTTTTTGTAAAGCAAATGCAGGCAGCGCAGGTACTTCAGGTGGGAAATAATCAGTGGAAGTACCTTCACCCCTAATGGCGGCAATTGGTAATATTAGATCTCCTAATTTGTTCCTCCTTTTTAACCCACCACATTTTCCAAGAAACAACACAGCTTCGGGTGTTATAGCAGAAAGAAGATCCATCACTGTGGCAGCTGTTGGTGAGCCCATTCCAAAATTTATAATTGTAATACCTTCTGCTGTTGCACATTGCATTGGCTTATCAATACCTACAATTGGGGCCCCGGTCCATTCAGAAAAAAGTCTTACATAATTACTGAAATTGGTCAGTAAAATAAATTTTCCAAAATCTTCCAGGGGTTGTCCTGTGTATCGTGGTAACCAGTTATTTACTATATCTTCTTTGGTCTTCATGGCTACGAATTTAATCATTAGGTTTGATGCATGATAGAAGTGTTGTTTCCTGAACCTGATTTTAAAATGAAAAAAGTGGGAGAGAAGCAATTTATTTTTGATTCAATAAGAAAAACATGGCTGCAATTGACTGATGAGGAATGGGTAAGACAAAATTTTATAAAATATCTTATTGAACATCTCCATTATCCTTCCGTTATGATATCATTGGAAAAAACCATCCAGCTTAACGATCTGAAAAAAAGATTTGATATTCTTATTTATGATAAAGAGCACAAGCCCTGGATGATGGTGGAATGCAAGGGTCATGATGTAGCATTGACAGAAAATGTTCTTCAACAGGTTTTGCGGTATAACATTTCTGTTCCTGTTCAATATTTAATAATTACCAATGGTAAATCTACCATTGCCTGGACGAAAGAAAATAATGGGCTGAAGCAATTAAATGAATTGCCGCGATGGTAATAAAAATTCCGCCGACGCGGGATGAACATAAAAATATGTCTATGGAAAAATACCGAGTTCAGCGTAACTGGTACCTACTTTATTTATAGCAACAACAAATGCTGCAGTACGCATGTCAGGTATTTGTGGATTTTTTTTCCAGACTTCCATAATTTCTCTTGTTGCTGTTATCATGGTTTCTTCCAGTCCGCTATAAACCAAATCAACTTCCTCTGGTCCATGCATAATAAACTGCCTTTCCCTTTCTACAACTTTTTTTCCTGTTAATTCTTCTATTTGTCCTAGAATATGATGATTCAAATTTTCGGTAAAACGTTTTTCCATACGTCCATATCGAACGTGGCTTAAATTCTTTAACCACTCAAAATAAGAAACGGTAACACCACCTGCATTCAAAAACATATCCGGTACAACCAATGTTCCTTTGGTTACAAACACTTCATCTGCTTCAGGCGTTAAGGGTCCATTAGCACCTTCACCAATGATCTTGGCTTTTACCTGCATAGCATTTTCACCATTGATTACATTTTCCAATGCTGCAGGTATTAGTATATCGCAGTCGTATTCTAATGCATCAGTGTTTTTTGCAAAATTGCTGGATCCGCTGAAATTTAAAATTGATCCTGTAGTTTTTCTATGCTCAAAAACCTCGTCTATATCTAAACCATCTTCATTATAAATAGCACCTTCATATTCAGCCAGTGCAGTAATTTTTGCTCCTGCATTTTGAAAAAATTTAGCCGCATGATATCCAACATTTCCTAAGCCCTGAATTATAATTCTTTTTCCTTCCACTCCTGTTGTCAGTCCTAATTTATCCATAATATCTTTCATACTGCATACTTCCCGTATACCATAAAAAATGCCCAACCCTGTCGCTTCTCTGCGACCACGAACACCACCTTGTGTAATAGGTTTTCCGGTTACACAACCTGCAGCGTCAATTTCTCCCGGCCGTAAGCTGGAATAGGTATCAACAATCCACGCCATTTCTCTTTCACCGGTACCATAATCAGGCGCCGGAACATCTATACCAGGTCCGATAAAATTTTTCTTTACCAATTCAGCAGTATACCGGCGTGTAATTTTTTCAAGTTCATATACACTGTATTTTTTTGGGCTAATCCTGATACCACCTTTGCCACCTCCAAAAGGTACATTTACAATAGCACATTTATAGGTCATTAGTGCAGCTAATGCCATCACTTCATCCTGGTTTACTTCAGCAGCAAACCTGATTCCTCCCTTACAAGGTGTTTTATGTTGGGAATGTTGAACACGATAAGCTTCAATAACTTCTATTCTGCCATCATCCATACGAACAGGAAACTTCATCTGGTAAACGGAGTTACAGGCTTTTATTTGTTCTAAAATCCCGGGATCCCAATTTGTAAAATTGGCTGCTTTATCAAAACTTTTTATGACACTATCAAAAAAACTGTATTCTGCATGTGCTGACATGAGCTATTATTTTGTATTTATAATTAATCTATTGTTGTTTTTCAAGTTTCGATATTTTACTATCCAGGCGCACCAGGTAAAGAATAATACCAATAAATATGATAAGTATGACCGCTACTACTACATAAATCTTACCATCCCTTCGCATGATATCTGCCATTTCTGCATTTTCATTCTGTGCAAGAGAAAGTTTATTGATAAAAATTAAAACAATCAGAAACAACCAATTTTTCATTTGCTTAATAAGTTTTTCTCTTTTAAAATGCTTAGTCTGACTTTTAATGTTGCTATCCAAACACCTAATAAAGTCCAGCCAATAACAGCAGGATAAAATATCAGGCGCATTCTATCATCAATATCTTGGGGGTTCAGAGCAGGGTTGCCATCGCCTCCCGGATGTAAACTTGGTAGTAAACGGGGAATAATCCAAATAGACGGAAATAAAAAAGCAAAAGCAAAAATGTTATAAACTGAACTGATTCTTGCTTTTTTATCAATATCCTGAATGCTGTCACGCAGTACCAGGTAAGCAAAATAAATAAGCAACGCTATTGCTGCTCCAATAAGCTTAGGTTCACGTGCAATAGCGCCAAATGATGCGGCAGCCGGATTATTGGGATCAACCCATGTATAAGAGGCCCACATAGTACCCGTTGCGTAACCAAGTAGTCCAAAAACAATTCCTACAACAGCATAATGCCTTGAAAGGATATCTGATTTGAGATTATTTGTTCTTAAATATTTAACTGCATGTACAACAGAAATAGTAAAAAGGATCATCATGGCAAACCACATGCAAACATGAAAGTATAAGTTGCGAATGGTTTCATTTAAAATTTGAATCCGGGGAACATCAAATAACAATCCTGCAATAATGGTATAAACCAGTAATAAAACTGCCAATATTTTCCACCACCATTTATTCATATAAGCATCCATCGAAGGACAGCAGGCAGGTTTTGAACTAATTTCTTCATTTTTTTACCTTGCCTTTTTAATAATGGGTGCAAAATTAGGTGAACGGGATTGAAAACTATAATGAAAATCTTCAATCCTTCCACAGATAAGGAAATAAAATAGCTGCCAGTAATATTACCATAGCATCTAATGCTACTAACATAAGTACAGGTGTTAAAGGAACTTTTGCATTGATACTAAAGGCAGCGTCAGAAATTTTTATAAGCATTATCAATTGAGGAATAATTAAAGGGAAGCCAAGGATTGCCATAATGGCTGCATTTTGTTGGGCTTTTGCGGCTATAGCTGCTAAAAATGAAAAAACAAGACTTAAACTCCAGCCTCCCAGAAAAACGATTCCTGTAAATGCAAGAAGCTGTTCAGCCGGATTTCCCATAAACAATGAAAAAAGCAGAAGGCTTAACAAACTCATTACCAGCATTAATAAGGAATTAAAAAGTAATTTGGCAAAAACAAAATTTTGGGGACTTACAACTGATTGGAAATAAAGCATCCTGGATTGGCTTTCCTGTAAAAAACTTTTGGCCACAGCATTAATACATACAAAAAGTTGTATGATCCAAAACAAACCATTCCAAACCCTTGTATCAGGGTCCTCTATCGCCAGGAAAATAACAAATATTGTTGCTCCTATGTATAATAATATACCATAAAAGCTAAACTGCTGCCTTACCTCCAGCAATATGTCTTTTTTTAATAAAGTCCAGATATGTTTAATCGATTGCTCCATCTAAATAATAACAACGTCTGCACCTGGGCTCATAAACGTTTTTAGCACCCAGCATAACCTGGTCTTCATTGGGTATTTTACGATAAGAATAATTTGCGATATTTCCGCATTTCATACATATAGCATGAAGCTTTGTGATGTAATCTGCTTTAGCTAATAAAAAAGGAATTTGACCAAATGGTTGAGCAAGGTAATCCATATCTAAACCGGCAACAATCACCCTAATACCTTTACAGGCTAATTTATCACAAACATCAGGTAATCCATCATCAAAAAATTGGGCTTCATCAATACCAACAACATCAACATCATTGGCAAGTAATAAAATTTTTTGTGAATGATCTACGGGAGTGGATTGAATGGCATTTTCATCATGTGACACTATTTTTATCTCATCGTAACGAATGTCAATAGCAGGTTTAAATATTTCTACTTTTAGATTAGCGATCTTGGCTCTTTTCAGCCTTCTTATCAGTTCTTCAGTTTTACCTGAAAACATGGATCCGCATACTACTTCTATCCAGCCGCCACCTGCGCCTTTTATATGCGGTTCAATAAACATTTGATAACAGTATAGTCGGTTTGATTATATTTTATAAAGTGTTTGTACTTTTAAGCTC
>JACDAZ010000307.1 GCA_013695175.1 Flavisolibacter sp.
GATGCCGGAAAAGCATTGATACAGGTGATAGATAATGGTTCCGGAATGAGTGAACTGGATGCACGGATGTGTTTTGAACGCCATGCAACATCAAAAATCAAAAACATTGATGACCTTTTTCATATAAGAACAATGGGTTTTAGAGGTGAAGCACTGGCTTCTATTGCCGCTGTTGCCCAGGTAGAGTTAAAAACAAAAAGAGCCGAAGATGAAACAGGGGTTTATATTGAAATTGAAAACAGCTTTGTAAAAAAACAGGAACCTATTGCTGCATCAAATGGTACCAGCATTTGCATGAAAAATTTATTTTTTAATGTTCCTGCACGCAGAAATTTTTTAAAAAGCAATAATTCTGAATTAAAACATATTGTTGATGAATTTATGAGGGTTTCATTGGCATTCCCTGAAGTACATTTTTCTTTCTTCAACAATGGCCAACAATTGTTTTACCTGGAATCCGGCAATTTAAAGCAACGCATTGTGCAATTAATGGGTAGCCATTATAATGCTAAAATAGTTCCGGTAAAAGAAGAAATGGATTACCTGAATGTTTATGGATTTATTGGAAAACCCGAAACAGCCAGAAAAACAAGGGGTGATCAGTACTTTTTTGTAAATAACAGGTTTATCAAAAGCGCCTACCTCAATCATGCAGTGATGAATGCTTATCGTGATATGATTACTGCGGATAGCTTTCCCATGTATGTTTTATTTATTGATTTGAACCCGGAGCAGGTAGATGTAAATGTGCATCCCACCAAACAGGAAATAAAATTTGAAGATGAAAAAATAGTGTACGCTTTTGTTCAAGCCGCTGTAAAGCATGCCTTAGCCCAATTTAGTATAACACCTACATTAGACTTTGAATTAGATTCTTCTATTCAACAACTGGAATCCATTCAAAAACCATTTACACAGGATCAACAAATTGCTACTACCGCTACTTCTATATTTCAAACGTTTACAGAAGCAAACCAGGCCCATAAAATTGAAAGTTCCGGTTTTCAAAGTTTAAGACAAAAAGCAGAAAGAGATCTCAATCATTTTCATTCTGTAACAGGTAAAGATGATGTTGAATTTAGACAGGAGCAGCAATTACATCAATCATTTATTCCCACACATCAAACCACGTATTCTTTAACGCAAATATTAAACACCTATATCCTTTTTCCTTCTGCTCATTCTTTTTTACTCATACACCAGCAATCGGCACATGAAAGAATAATCTATGAACGTTTGCAAAAAGCTTTACTTGGAAAACCTATTCCTACTCAAAAAAGTTTATTTCCTTCTACCATTGAACTGGCATCGGCAGATGTTGTGTTATTACAGGAACTTTTACCCGACCTGCACCAATTAGGGTTTCATATAGAACCATTTGGTAAAAATGTCTTTGCCATACAGGGCACACCGGCTGATATGGAAGCAGGAAATGAAAAGATGATTGTAGAAAATATTATTGAGCAATACAAACATTTTAATATAGACCTAAAAATTTCTAAAAAAGAAATGTTGCTCCGTTCGGTTGCATGGCAGCAAGCTGTAAAAGCAGGTTTTAGTTTAACTGAAAAAGAAATGCAGAACCTGGTGTCTGATCTTTTTGTTTGTGATCAACCCAATATCACACCTTCCGGCAAACCAACTTATATGGAGTTTAAGAAAGAACAACTGGATAAGATCTTTGGAAGATAATGTGGTGAATGGTGAAAACTAGTGAATGGTCAATAGTGAATGGTGAAAATTGCACCAGTCTTACTTATTCTAGCATAATAATATTGTGAAAAACTAATAAAAAAATCAATCAAATAAAATCCAGGATTATAGAACTTCGAATGAACAATTTTATTTGATGCTTTTGACCATTGACCATTGACCATTGACCATTGACTATTGACTATTCACCATTCACCATTCACCATTCACCATTGACCATTGACCCTTCACCTTTTCCTCCTCACTTCCTGGATAAATCTTTCAACAGCCCTTCTCACATCAGTAGCAGATCCATTATGATTATTGACTAAAACAGAAAACAATAAAAGTTTGTTTTTTGAAGTGTATAAATAGCCGCTTAGTGCTACTACACCTGATAACGTGCCTGTTTTAGCATAAATAAATGTACTGTCACTTTTATAATAATTTGAAATGGTACCTTGTCCGCCGGTAGCAAAAATTGCTTTCATTCTTTCCATTCCAAATTCATTTTTCAACTTATTTAGAATTACAATAAAATCATTTGGTGAAAACAGGTTATACCGGCTAAGACCGGAGCCATCCACCCATCTTGGCTTTTGAGGAAGATCTGAAAAACTTGAATTTAATATTGTATCAGTAACCTTAGAAGTAGACATGGTTTCAAACAATTCATTACCTGCCATCAGGAGTGCCTGCTCCGCATAAAAATTATCACTCCTGTACATCATCAACTTCAATAATGAATCTGTTCGTTGAGAATACAATTTCTGAAACTTTAATTTTGGCTTAGTATACTCAAATTCAACAACCTTTTTTAAAGTATCTGTTATAAGATTTAAAATGGTACCGGGGTCTGGACGAAAAGGAACTTCTGCAGTCTTTGATCTGCCATTTAATAAAACAAAACTGTTTTCATCCCAGGGCTTTTCCAGTTGAAAACCTGTTGTAAGAGTTTCTGTCACTTCAGTTTCGCTTTGAAAATAGGATGGAACTATTTTTACTGAAGCTGAATTTTCCCAGTTAAATTTTACTATGTTACCGTATATAGGAAAATTGCTTTTCTGAGCCATGTAGTACGACTTATAATCATTCCAGCTCCACCCACTTCCTAAAAAATCATCATCAAAAAGAGGATTTAAAATTTGTATGGTATCAAATAACCTGAGAAAATTAAAGGCAGGGTGTTTCTCAAAATCCGGATGCAGAAAAGTTGGGTCACCAGTGGGTAGAATAGAAACTTTATTTCCAGCAACTGCATATTGTAAAC
>JACDAZ010000484.1 GCA_013695175.1 Flavisolibacter sp.
TATTTATAGACCGATGCAAGATTATTAATAAAAGCAACTGCATTTAAGGGATCATGTTTTACTAAATAAGATAAAGCAGTAAGAGAATTAAAAATAAAATGTGGTTCAAGTTCATTGTTTAAAATATTGACTTCTGCAATAATTCTCTCCTGGTCTAATTGTTCTACTATTGAAGAATAAACCTGTTTCTCTTTATTCAGGGTAATAATTTCAAACAAAAGAATAAATAATATTGTAATCAAGCTTATTAAACTTGCAAAAGCTATTGCCTCTGTAATAGTTATTCTTTCATGTAAAAAAGTTTTCCATGTTAAAAAAATACTGAAGGAAAAAAGGAAAGTAAAAAGTATAGAAGGGGCAGATATTATTATTATCCTGGTGTAGATACTCCTTCTATCATTTATTTTATTTCTCCTGGTGCTAATCATTCTTCTGTTTACTTCTGTAATTATATAAGCAGCTAACAGAAAAAAGAAAAAGCCGGCAAATTTTTGTGTATTGGTATAAGCAGCAGTATAGATATTAGAAATAATATAAAATATTATAAAAGAAGTAAAAAAGAAAAACCAATATAATGGCTTTGTGTTAATCATAAAGCAGGTTTGTCATTATAATCTATTTTAAATATAATCTGACCTAATTATAGTATTTATCATTATTACACTAGTGGTAAGACATTGCTTTTTAAGGGGTTAAAAAATATTATGATTTTTGTTTTTAAACAACAGGAACGTTACTACGAAAGCGTTTGTAGTTTATTAGAATGAGTCTGGTACAAATATTAAAGACATGTGAAAATGGATTTACATTTTTATAAATGTCTCTTTTTTACCTATTTAGGGATAAATCAATAAATATTGTTTTCTCACCCATTCCCAAACATAATGGACAGTTACAGTATCTCATATTAAAATATATACCACTTAAAGTAGAATTGGGACTGAGTTCCCTCAGATAAGGTAAATAATTTGAAAAATGAAATTCCCTATAAGAACATTTCCTTTAAACAAGCAGGAAATAGTTTCATATAAAAAAACAAGCAGGAAATAGTTTCATATAAAAGAAGTGTATACTTTTTTCAATCTTGTTTTTGTTTTAATTGAGTAAAAAGTGTGTGTAAGAAACCGTTTAATTTAAAGAAACATTGGCAAAAACTGATTTTTTTTAAAAACTTGAAGACAGTTCTAATTGGCATATGAACGGTTCTAATGGGGGATAAAAAAATCTTCAAATTGCAATCAGGTCAAATAAAATGAGAAATGCAAGATTAGAGATTAACGGTATCAACTTCAATTGCCCCTATTCATAATTGAGTTAAATCATTTTAAAAAAATTTGAACTATCAAAATTCATGGTTGGAATAATTTATTTCATGTCTTAGTAAAAGACAGGTTGTACAGAAGAAGCAATGTTTTAACATTTGCTGTCATAGACTGCATAATCTTTTAAAATCAAAAATTTATTTATGAGAAAAGGACTGTTCCTTTTAATAGGAATGCTATTTCTGTTACAGTCAGTAATTGCCCAAACAATGGAAGTTACTGGCAGAGTAGTTGACAATGCGGGAAATCCTGTGGTTGGCGCTTCTGTACAAGAAAGAAATACTAATCGAGGAACCACCACAGATGAAAGTGGCAATTTCCGTTTATCTTCCCGACAGGGAGCTACATTAATTATAACCAGTGTAGGTTTTGGGAGAAGAGAAGTAGTTGTGGGTACAACACCCACTATTGAAATAACTCTTACAGCTTCTGATGCTTCATTATCAGAAGTAGTTGTAACAGCCATGGGTATACGCAGGGAGAAGAAAGCGTTAGGTTATGCTGTTTCAACAATTGACCAAAAGCAATTAGAAAATCGTCCGGAGCCAGACCTGGGAAGGTTATTAAGTGGTAAAGCACCGGGTGTGGATATCCTCGCTAGTAGTGGTATTTCCGGAAGCGGAACTAATATTCAGATACGGGGTGCAAATTCTATTACTGGTGGAAGTGATCCTTTATTTGTAGTTGATGGCACTCCTATTAGTGGAGCTACTAATCAACAAACGAGTGCCATTTTTGGTAACCAAACGTCGAGCCGATTTTTAGATATTGATCCTAATAATATTGAAAGTGTAAGTGTTCTTAAAGGATTAAGTGCTACAGTTTTATATGGTGAAGGAGGCAGAAACGGAGTTATATTAATTACTACAAAAAACGGTTCTGGCAGAAAAATTAATCAAAAAGCTGAAGTAACTGTAAGCCAATCTTATTTTAGAACAGAGCCAGCAAGTATACCGGAAACACAGAAATCATATGGTGGCGGATTTTCACTTGCCGGTGGATTTTTATTTTTTAGTAACTGGGGGCCAAAATTAACCAATCCTCCTTTAATGCTAACTCATCCCTATTCACAAGGTAGTCAGGCAGGATCATTTCCTGAATTAGCAGGTGTTCAAATTCCTTTTGAATACAACGATAATTTGAATAATTTTTTCAGGAAAGGCTACGTATCAAATACAGGTGTTAATGTATCTGCTTCTCTTGGTGCAAACGCAAGCATTAATGGTAATTTTGGTTACTTAGAAGACCAGGGTTTTTTAGAAACAAATAAGGTAAAAAGAAAGACATTCGGTATAGGTATTAATAGTAAGCTACTGAATAATATTACAGTTAGCGGGTCATTAAACTATGTTGATAATAAGTTTGTAAGTCCAACAACTGCACAAAGTAGTGCTAGCGGTGCAACAAGCGGTGGTGCTGGTATTTTTGCCGATCTTTTATATACGCCAATAACCAATAATTTAATGGGCTGGCCTTATCAAACACCTGATGGTGCATCGGCATATTATCGTGCAGGAAATGATATACAAAATCCTAGATGGACTTTAAATAATTCATTAGCATCACAAGAAACTGACAGGGTTTATGGTAATTTTCAATTAAAGTATAATATATTAAGGAATTTTGATTTATTGTATCGGATAGGGTATGATGTATATAATGAAGATCATATACTAACTATTAACAAGGGTGGTGTAAGCCGTGCTACACCGGCTGATCTGCAATACACTACAGGTATGTATAGAACAATTTCCGGGCAAAATAAAATCTGGGATCACTCAGTTATAGGTACATACAACACGAATTTTTCATCTAATTTAAAATTTGATCTCACTGGTGGATTTAATTCAAACCAGCAGATATATGATCAGTACGGCCAAAAAAGTACTGACCAGTTAGTGTTTGGTGTATTTGATCATTCCAACTTTATACAGCAATCAACATTAACAGAAGATGGATTGGACATGGATTTTATAACAGACCAGCAAATCGTCGGAGTTTTTGCTCAGGCAGGGTTGGCATTTAAGGAATTCATGTATGTAAATATTGGGGGTAGAAATTCATGGGCATCAACGCTTGAAAAAGAAAACCGGTCTTTATTTTATCCAAGCGCTAGTGTTTCTTTCCTTCCTACAGCTGCTTTTGCGGGTTTGCAGGGAAATAAAATACTTAATTACATGAAACTTAGAGCGGGTTATGCTACGAGTGCTAATTTCCCTCAACCATACAACACCAGAAATACTTTGTTAATTGCAACCAATGTTTTTGTTAATCGGGCAGGGAGTATTATTAATAATAACAGGATTAGCAATAATCTGGCTAACCCTGGCTTAAAACCAGAATTACTTGGTGAATTTGAAACCGGTGTGGAAGCAAGGTTATTTAATAATCTACTTTCAATTGACTTTACATGGTATGACAGAAAATCTACTAATCAAATCCTTAGTCGTCCGTTAGATCCTTCTTCAGGTTTTGAAACAACAACTATTAATGCAGGTGACCTTAATAATAAAGGTATCGAGTTAGGTGTTGGAATTTCTTTATTAAAGAACAGAAACTGGATCGTTCAACTTGATGGAAACTTTACAAGAAATAGAAGTAGAGTTTCTAATCTCCCGGAAGAAGTGGGAGAAGTACAAACAGGGGGTTTGTTTTCTAACCTGGGCAACTTTGCTATAAATGGACAGCCTTTTGGGGTAATCAAAGGTACGTATTATCAGACCGACGATAAAACAGGTCAAAGAATAGTTGGGCCTGATGGCTATTATATTCCATCTACAGAAACAAAAATTTTGGGTGATCCTAATGCTGATTACAGGTTGTCTGGTATAGGTACTATTGGATTTAAGGGGCTTGAGTTACGTGCCCAGATGGATTACGTAAAGGGTGGTATAATTTACGCCCAGACTGTTTCGGCAATGCTTGCACGTGGACTTGCAAAAGCAACTGATGTAGATCGTTCTCTTCCAATTATATTGCCAGGTGTTACAATAGATGGCACCCCTAATGAGTATCAAACTTCGCTAGACCGGGCATACTTCAATAATTATTTGTTTGCTCATGAATCGTCGTTATTTGATGCTACTACAGTAAGATTAAGAGAAGTATCATTATTTTATTCTTTGCCTCAAACCCTGATAGGTAGAACTCCTTTTGGCAATGTAAGCTTTGGATTAAGCGGTCAGAATTTATGGCATAAAGCTATAAACATGCCTGATGGAACAAATTATGATCCTGAATCATCAAGTGGTGGTGTTGGTAAAACAAGAGGTTTTGAATTCATGACTGGTCCTTCATCACGCAGGTATGGTGCCACTTTAAAAGTAACTCTTTAAACAATTTGTAAAGTAAATACAATGAAAAATTTAAAAATATTATTATTAACTATAATGGGCATGGTGGTACTGGCCTCCTGTAAAAAGTTCGACAATATGCTTGACAACCCCAGTACTCCCACACCTGAGGCTGCCAACGTTGATTTTTATTTAAATGCAGCTCAATTATCTTTTGCCAATTTTTATGCTAACCAGAGTACTACTCCTGGAT
>JACDAZ010000393.1 GCA_013695175.1 Flavisolibacter sp.
GGACTATGTGTTGCCTTTACAGCTGCTTTATTGATTTTTCTCAGCGTGTTCTTTGAATTTTCTTATGATAATTTTCATAAGAATAAAAATGATATCTACCACATCTATACAAAGATGTATAACACAACAGGTGCTGAAGTGAGCACAGCTATACCTGTACCTATGACGACTACTCTTAAAAATAATTATCCCGAAGTATTATATGCTGCTCGTTATTTAAACAAATCGGGGCATGTTAGATATAATGACAAACAGCTAAACAGGGACCTGCGGTTAACGGATCCCGATTTTTTGAAAATGTTTTCTTTTCCCCTTATTAAAGGTGATGCTGCAACAGCCTTGAATGATCTTAACAATATTGTTTTAAGTGAGAAAGCTGCTGAAGCCATTTTTGGTGCAGAGGATGGAATTGGTAAAACTATTGAATTAAAATCAGGCGAAGATTGGAAACCTTTTATAGTTTCAGCAATCATTTCAAATCTGCCGGACAATTCAAGCATTCAGTACGACATGCTTGCCCGTTTCGAAAATGATCAATACTATAATCAAAATTTAAGTGAATGGAATAACTGGACCCACAGTGCCTATATACAATTAAAAGATGGTGTATCGCCGCAATTATTTTCAAAAAAAGCAAATGCTTTTTATGATCAATATTTTTCAGAATCCATAACACAATTAAAACGAGATGGTGCCAAACCAGCTGATGATGGTGCTTTTATGCAATTAGGTTTAATGCCGCTTGCTGATGTGCATACTGCAACAGATGTATTGGTAGAAGGAAGAAGCATTGGTGCCAATTATCTTTATTTATTGCTTGGCATTGGTATTTTAATATTATTGATCGCGAGCATCAATTTTATAAATTTAAGTATTGGCAGATCTTTTACCCGCTCTCATGAAATTGGATTACGTAAAACATTAGGTGCCTTACAATCACATGTTGTTTTACAACTATGGGTGGAAGCATTGTTGCTTTGTTTTATTGCACTGGCCATGAGTGCTGTTTTAACCTACGTACTTCTGCCTCATTATACCCAGTTGTTTCAAATGAGTGTGGCAAGAGAAATTTTATATTCACCTTCTGTATGGATTGCTGTTTTACTTGGCTTTTTACTGATCTCAATTATTGCAGGTGGTTATCCTGCATGGATGATTGCAAGAGTAAATATTATTTCAATTTTTAAAGGTAAGTTTTCAATAAGAACTTCACATGGTTTAAGAAACAGCCTGATAGTTGTTCAATTTGCCATTGCAGTTTTATTGATGATCTGCACGTTTGTTACCTGGCAGCAGGTAAATTATTTACGCTCACGTCCTATTGGCTTCAACCGCAACCAGGTAATATCTGTTCCAATTGAAGGCAATCAAAATCCTAACGTTGTATTGGAGCGTTTGCGTCAAAAGCTTTCTTCTAATCCACAAATAGAGAGTGTTAGCGGAATATACAATAACCTGGGTCGTGGTTTAGATGGATCAACACGTTCATCTGTAGTCAGTTTTGATTATAAAAACAAAACCATGAGATCAACATGGTTGGGTATAAGTTATGATTTTACAAAAACAATGGACCTGCAACTGGTGGAAGGCCGTGATTTTTCACGCCAGTTTCCAACGGATAGTAATGCCATGATTATAAATGAATCTATGGCCAAACAAATTGGAGAAAAAAATCTAATCGGTTTGCAACTGCCTGTACATGACAGTGCAAGACCAATGACAGTGATTGGAATAGTAAAAGATTTTAATTATGAATCATTGCATAAAAAAATTGGCCCTGTTTCGTTTGTAATTGAAGAACCATTTGGTGTTCATTATGCACTAATAAAAGTAACACCGGCAAACCTGCCACAAAGCATGAATTTAATTGCAGGAGTATGGAAAGAGATACTGCCCAATGCAGAATTTAAAGGATCGTTTGTTGATGAAAATATTGAAAGGCAATACCGTCGCGAAGCCAAGATGGGACAAATATTTGTTTCAGGTGCACTCATTGCCATTGTTCTATCATGCATGGGTTTACTTGCCATGGTTATTTTAATTGTTACACAACGTGTAAAAGAAATTGGAATCAGGAAGGTATTGGGTGCCAGTATTCCAAATATTGTTATGCTGATTTCAAAAGATTTTATCTGGCTGGTATTAATTGCTTTTGTAATTGCAGCACCTATTGGATGGTGGAGCATGCAACAATGGCTTGACAACTTTGCATATCGTATCAATATAGAATGGTGGGTATTTGCTCTTGTAGCATTGTTAGCTGTTTTTATTGCTTTTCTCACTGTATCTATCCAGGCATTAAGAGCAGCAACAGCAAATCCAATAAAGAATTTAAGAACAGAATGAGGTTGGTGAATGGTCAATGGTCAATGGTTTATGTGGGGAAATGTGAAATGTAATATAGCTGAATGCTGACAGCCTGATATCTGATACTAGAACCTTACAACCGATACCCAATAACCTGAAACCACATAAAAAAACTCTATGCTAAAAAATTATTTTAAAACCGCCATAAGAAACCTGATGCGGTATAAAGGTTTCAGCTTCATCAACATCTTAAGTCTGGCTATTGGTGTAACAGGTTGCCTTGTAATTGGGTTGTTTATATGGGATGAATGGCAATATGATAAATCTATTCCGGGAAGTGAAAATATATACCGAATTTATGGGCAAAGAACTGATCAAAATGCTACAACTTACCAGGCTCCGGTACCACCTATGTATACAACTTTTTTACAACAGCAATATCCTGAAGTAGATACTGCAGTAAGAATAATGATGACGGGTGATAAATTTTTAATGGAAGCCGGGGAGACAACAGCCTATGAAGAAAAAGGCCGTTTTGTTGATGCTTCTTTTTTCCAGGTTTTCCCTTTTAAATTTTTAAGAGGCGATCCCAATACTGCACTTACAGCACCTGCAACAGTTGTGTTGACAGAGGAATTAGCACAAAAATATTTTGGAAATGCAGACCCTTTGGATAAGACGATTAAGATAGATACTGATACTTTTACTGTTAAAGGGGTACTAGCACCATTACCAAGCCATCTTCATATTGATGTCAGGTACCTGATGTCTTTGCCATCTCTTAACTTGCCACAGGAAAGAATGGAGAAATGGACCTGGACACAATTCTATACTTATGTGAAATTGAAGCCGGGTGTACATGTTCAACAGTTGCAGGAAAAATTCCAGTCATATATAAAAAAAGAAATTGAACCACAATCCACAAATAGTGATGTGAGTACGTTACCTTTTTTCCAGCCATTAAAAGATGTATACCTGCATTCTTCAGAATTTATTTATGACTATGCTAAAAGAGGTAATGCAACTTATGTAAAGGGATTAACCATAATTGCACTTTTTGTATTGTTAATCGCTTGCTTCAATTTTATAAACCTTGCAACTGCAAGATCTTTCAGAAGGGCAAAAGAAATTGGTGTACGAAAAGTGGTTGGTGCAGACAGAAAGCAACTGGTGGTTCAATTTATTGGTGAAACAGTTTTACTTTCTGTTTTTGCTGTAATCATTGCAATCATTGCTACTTTTCTTATAGTTCCTTATCTCAATTCTTTTACAGAAAAAAATATAAGTTTTAATTTGTTCTCCAACCCTATGCTATTGCTGTTGGTAGTGGCTGCAGCGGTTTTGATAGGCATATTTGCCGGTATCTATCCTGCAATAGTGTTGTCGGGATTTAAGCCCATTAAAGTTTTAAAAAGCACTAAAGCTGCAGGTAAAAATATCAATACAGGCTGGTTGAGGCAAGGTCTTGTAGTGGTTCAGTTTGCATTATCTGCACTCTTGATTATTTCTTCTATTATAGTATACAGGCAAACAAAATTACTTAATAATAAAGATCTTGGTTTTAATAAAGAGCAACTTGTATTTTTTCAAACCCGGGGAGATGTTACTACTAATCTTGAAACTTTTAAATCAGAATTGTTACAATCTTCAAGTATAGTTTCTGTTACATCAGGTTATGGATTACCGGGAGATCAGTTTGCTGGTGAATCTGTAATTCTGCCGGGAAGTGGTGAGGATAAAGATCAACCCACAAATATGTTTATTGGTGATCATGATTATGTAAAAACATTGGGTTTAAATCTGGTTGCCGGAAGAGATTTTACAAAAGAAATGTCAACCGATATAGAGGAGGCATTTATTATAAATGAAACTGCTGTGAAAGAATTTGGTTTTGGTACACCGGAAAATGCGCTGGGCCAACCTATTCATTGGGACAAATGGATTCCGGATTCATTAAACCCGGTGAAAAAAGGAAGAGTGATTGGCGTGGTCCAGGATTTTCACTACAAAAGCTTGCACGAAAAAGTTACAAGTTCTGTTATTCAGATTTATCCTCCTGTATTATTTAAAGTAGCTGTAAAATTAAAAACGGCAGATGTTCAAAAAACAATTGCTTTTATCAATGAAACCTGGAATAAGTTTTCTCCTCAATATCCTCTTGACTACAAATTCATGGATGAAACGTATGAACAAATGTATAAGAGTGAGAATAAATTGAGCAGCATACTTTGGATTTTCACTTTCATGGCTATTGTTGTAGGCTGTATGGGTTTGTTTGCATTGGCCGCCTTTACTGCCGAACAAAGAACAAAAGAAATTGGTATCAGAAAAATATTAGGGGCTTCAGTATTGAATATAGTTGGGTTGCTATCTAAAAACTTTCTAACACTTGTATTCATAGCATCTCTTATTGCCTTTCCTGTTGCATGGTGGGCAATGAATAACTGGCTTGAAGATTTTCCTTACAGAGTCAGTATCAGCTGGTGGGTATTTGGTATAACAGCTGTTGTTGCAGTAATTATAGCGTTATTAACAATTAGTTTTCAGGCTATAAAAGTTGCCACAGCAAATCCTGTAAAAAGTTTAAGAACAGAATAAAACAACCATATGAAGAAGTTACTGATGTCTTTAATAGTGTTAGTCTCATTAAATATATATGCACAATCTGCTGATGATAAAAAAGCTGTAGAAAAAGCAATTTTAAATTATGTAGAAGCTTTTTATGAAGCAGATACATCAAAAGCATATGAAAGTGTTGCTCCTTATATAGCCAAACGTGGATACTATACACAAAATGGAGAACCAAGAGAAACTACAATGAGTTTTGAACAATTGGTAAATCTATCTAAACGATGGAAGCAAAATCAAAATATTACAGCAGACACTTCTAAAAAAATTACTGTTTTTGAAATACTGGATAAAACTGCTTCGGCCAAAGTGGAAGCTAAGTGGGGAATTGATTATTTCCATCTCGGAAAAGTTAATGGAAAGTGGATGATCATTAATGTACTCTGGCAGGAGCATCCGCGGAATTAGAAATTATAAATCATGAATAGGTATAAAGAAATATGAATGATAAATTAGAATAGCTGATTGCTGATAGCTAAAACCCAATACCTGAAACCATTTAAAATTACTTTCTATGTTCAAAAATTATTTAAAAGTTGCTTTTCGCTATTTGGCCAGGCACAAAGGCTACACCTTCATTAATGTGCTTGGATTATCAGTAGGTATTGCTTGCTGTATCCTGATTGCTCTTTTTGTCAGAAGCGAGTGGAGCTTTAATCGTTTTCATCCCAATTCAGAAAGAATTTATCGTGCATGGC
>JACDAZ010000407.1 GCA_013695175.1 Flavisolibacter sp.
CAACCCTGGGGCGTAGCTACCGGTAAAGGAAAAATGATTTATGTGCATTGGTTAAAGCAAACAGGCCAACCAGATCTTTTTTTGCCTGGTGTAAAAAAACGGATTAAAAAGGCAACCTTGCTAAGTGATGGTACCAATTTAAAATTCAGGCAAAAACAAGATGGCATATACATTATGACCAAAAACATTCCCTTTGATGTATTCAATACCATCATCCAATTAGAAACTCAATAAATACTTTCTATAAAATGAAGTTATTCCGATGGAAAGATGGAGAGAGGGTAAAGCACGGTTTAATAATAGAAGATATTTGGTATGATGCTACAGCTTTTGAAGAAGACTATAAGAGCATTGTTATTATCACGTTTAATTGTTAACAAGCATTAGAAAAGTATTTATGCTATAATCAAAATAAACCTGTTGTTGTATCCAACACTAAGTTATCAATTCCGCCATTGTAAAGCATTTACATTTTGACCAATAATTTTTCCTTGCACCAAACCGGCATCATTATCTTGCCGGGTATGAATGCCGCCTAAAAACCGGCTGTATGCGCATTCTTCAGCCGCCTCCATAAAACTTTTAAAACTCCTGACCGGGTAGCTCAGAGCAAGATACCTAACATCATCAAATCTTTGTTTTCCTTTGTGCGTTTCATCAGTAAACGAAAAATTGTCGCCAAACAAATCAGTGAGCACGATAGCGGCAGCAGCGCTTTGGATGGCATGACCGGAAGGGAAATGCAGGAAAAGGCGGCTCCGGCCAAAACTGACGCCAGGTTGGATCAATGTTGGCAATAACGTAGGAGGAGGGTCTTTCGTTAAAATATAAAAATTTTGTTTTCCAGCAGTTGATAAAAGCATCAGCTACGGCCAGGCCGGTTCGGGCATACGCCTCGGCAGCCATTAAGATATTTACTTTCGATTTTTCTATGGCAATAGAGGCAATTTTATAAGAATGGCCGGGTGGCGAAAAAGTTTCTGTGGGATCATCGCCCCACCAGGCAGCAATCTCCATTTCCGGCAATGTCAGCGTTTTGTCTTTATCATAAACGGCCTTGTACATTTGATAATATGCCGAAGCCGGATCAACCGAATATGGTATGATGGCCGGGATGGGTAAGTTGTTGTTTGCAGGAATAAAATTCCGGTTATTGCCCCAGTAAGGATGTAGCGGCCAAATGGTTAATACCTGACCCCTGACAGGTGGCACCCAGTACGACGGTCCCACCGGAAAAGGAAAAGAAGGAACAAAATTTCTTTTCAACCCTTCATGCCCGCCATCCATCTTTGACCATTTAAACACATCAAGCGCCAACCTGATACCAAAGTTTTCAGAACGCTTGATCACTTCCCTGTCAACGCCATTTGACTGTGCTTTTGCAATTGTATTCGACAAAGAATCAATCCTGTTATGAATGTATTGTTGAAAACTTGATTGAACAGGATACAATATTTTCAATAAAGTTTTTTGTCCTGCATTTAAGGCAAGTAACCAATGATAGTATTTACCTTCCTGCGGCTGCGGAAGGGCTAGCCCGCTCAATTGTCCGTTCAGGGAACGGCGTGAAGAATCGCCATTTACAATACTTTCATACATGGTTAATCCCATATAAGCAAGAGACCTGGACGTGTAGGTGGGAGAATTTCCGGGAGTGTGCATTATCGTAAACAATGTCATTTCAGCCCATTGCTGTGCAATGTTCGCATTGACTTTTGTTAGGGATAATTCTGGGCCATTGAAATCATCTTCTTTACGGCAGGCAGTATAGAAAATTACCAGGCAGATAAATATGGCAATCAGTTTCGGTTTCATATCAAGTTGATGTTAATTAAAACATACAAATGGCCGATAATGTACAAACTCATTTGTACAAGATTATCCTACTGTATCCTTAGGAAACTTGCATAGGTGAAACGCACAGTTTTATTTACAAAACATAACTTATGGGGTTTTATCTTTTGACTCATTAATGTTTTTATATCTTTTTTGGTTAGAGCAATCAATTTTACTTAATCTTATAGTAAGTCATTAAGCTCAACAAAAATAACTAAAGATAGTAATTGATTATATTACTTACAGATAACAAGTTATCATTGGTTTACAAATAATTGCCTTCTTAGAATTTGCCTTGTTTCGATATAACTGGTTAATGTACTCTGTATAACAAAACAATTGTTATAACACGCTAGTACCTTAACTTTTTTAGGTATGAAAAACTATCCTGTAAACAGGCCATAGGTTCATCTGCTTTATCTATTTCTACAATGTAATGTTTAATGTTTGTTTTTTTTGCCTGGGCAAATATTTTTTTAAAGTCAATAATACCATAACCTGGGCAAGTATATAGTTTCTCTGGCGTTCTATCCATGTCTTTTACATGAAACAGTTCAAAGCGATCAGGATAATCCTTTAATAATTGTATAGGGTCTCCACTTCCTTTAGTTATCCAATATAAATCGAGCATCATAACTACTTTTGCAGGGTCTGTTTCTTTCAAAAGAACTTCATAGCCCCACTGATAACCTTCTACAGGAACAAATTCTTTGTCATGATTATGCATTGCCAAACGAATGCCTTTTCTATTACATAGTTCACCAAGGGTATTCAGATCTTCTGCAGTTTTTTTGAAATCGTCTAAGTTTTTATTATTGCCGGAATCCGTCCATGGCCAATAACAAACAAGGTATTTTTTTTCAAGAAG
Organism: Flavisolibacter sp.; assembly: GCA_013695175.1. Lineage (GTDB taxonomy): Bacteria > Bacteroidota > Bacteroidia > Chitinophagales > Chitinophagaceae > Flavisolibacter. The sequence continues at coordinate 2,705 of JACDAZ010000407.1, forward strand.
AAGCGCTTCATCTATTATAGTATTAAAT
>JACDAZ010000428.1 GCA_013695175.1 Flavisolibacter sp.
ACTTACAGGAGAAAGAGCTATAGCAATAGGAAATGCAGCTTTAAAAAAAGTGTTATCACATCACACTTATAATCATCGTGCAGAAGAATTGGATGCCATTTTAGAAGCAGAATTTATAATTCATCAATATGGATAAGAAAATAAATATAACTATCCTGGGACTTTCCATTACTTCTTCATGGGGCAATGGACATGCCACTACCTTTAGGGGGTTAATAAGAGAACTTAATAAAAATGGTCATCAGGTTACATTTCTTGAAAGAGATGTTCCGTTGTATGCTTCCAATAGAGATTTACCGGAGCCCGCTTTTTGTAAAACTATTTTGTATAAAGATCTTGATGAATTAAAATCAAATCACGAAGCATTAGTTGGAGAGGCAGATTTAGTTATTGTTGGTTCTTATGTTCCGGAAGGCGTTGCTGTTGGAGAATGGGTTGTTGAAATTGCTGATGGTATAACGGCTTTTTATGATATTGATACACCGGTTACATTAACAAAAATTGAAAATGATAATTTTGAATACCTGCACCCCGACTTGATCAGGAAATACCAAATCTATTTATCTTTTACAGGAGGACCAACATTAAAAACACTTCAAAAATTTTATGGATCGCCAATGGCAAGACCATTTTATTGTTCTTTTGATCCTGAATTGTATTTTCCAGAAGAAGTGCAAAAAAAATGGGATCTTGGATATTTAGGAACTTACAGTGTTGACAGGCAAAAACCATTAGAAGATTTAATGCTGACTGCTGCTATGAATCTACCTGAAAAAAAATTTAGTGTTGCCGGTTCCCAATATCCGGAAGATATACAGTGGCCAACAAATGTGGATCGGATAGAACATTTGCCGCCATCTGAACACCGCCTTTATTACAATCAGCAAAAATTTACAATGAATATTACAAGAGCTGATATGATAAAAGCCGGTTATTCACCAAGCGTACGACTTTTTGAAGCTGCTGCCTGCGCCACTCCCATCATATCTGATTATTGGGATGGAATTGAAAGTATTTTTGAAATAGATACAGAAATTTTAATCTCCCGTTCTCCGGAAGAAACAATAAGTTATTTATCTACACTAACCAATGTTGATGTAAAAGCAATTGGTGAAAGGGCAAGAGAAAAAGTTCTTAAAGAACATACAGCAGCTCACAGGGCAATTGAATTAGAAAACTATTATAATGAGGCGCTATGCAAAAGAGATTTGAAAGAGCAGTCAATGGAAAGCTTGTAGAAAAAATAGAATCACTAAAACCCTGGTTTCATAATATACACTTGCAAGGTGGTGTACAAACAGCACCTGATCATTATTTTGGTGATTTTCCAAAATTTAAATGGCAGGAGATCAAAAACACAATTCCTAAAAATTTAGAAGGATGGACAGCATTGGATATTGGCTGCAATGCAGGTTATTATTCTTTTGAATTGGCCAAACGCGGTGCTGAAGTATTAGGTATTGATCTTGATCCCCATTATTTAAAACAGGCAAAATGGGCAGCTAAACAATTGGGTTTTGAAGACAGAGTGAAATTTCGTCAAATGCAGGTATACGACCTGGCAAAGCTGAAGCGGAGTTTTGATATAATACTTTTTATGGGTGTTTTTTATCATTTGCGATACCCAACTCTTGCCATGGACATAGTTACACAAAAAGTAAAAAAAATATTAGTATTTCAAACCCTGACTATGCCCGGTGATGAAGTATACATGGAAAATAACCTGTTAATAAGGAACAGGCACAAAATGTTGAAAAAAGGTTGGCCAATTATGGGATTTATAGAAGACCGTTTGGCAGGTGATCCAACAAATTGGTGGGCACCAAATCACTCGTGTATATTATCCTTATTGAGATCTTGTGGTTTAAAAGTTATTGATAATCCGGGTCATGAAATATATGTAGCAACACCAGATGATTCTTATACCGCAGTCTCTAAAACATGGAATAAATCGGAATATTTATCTGCTATTGGAAAAAGCTGGTTACCAGGGTTGAAAGTGAAAATAAAAAGAAAGTGAAGTTGTAATTTTCCATATTAATAATTACAATGGCACGTCCTGATCTTTTAAGCATTCCACCCTTCTATCATAATTATATTAACCTTGTTATACATGATAATCTTCATGATGCTTTCCATGAACATGTTACTGAATTAGTAAGCTTACTGTCACCACTTCATGCTGACAAATGGAACTTTAGGTATGCTGAAGGTAAATGGACCGTTAAAGAACTGGTGCAACACGTAATTGATGCAGAAAGAATTTTTAATTATCGTGCTCTATGTTTTGCAAGAGGAGATAAAAATGAACTTCCTGGTTTTGATGAAAATCTGTATGCCGATAATTCCAAAGCAAACAACCGAAAACCTGATGATCTTCTCTATGAATTAGCATCTGTGCAAAAAAGTTCAAAATTTTTGATTGATTCCTTTGATGATGAACAATTGAATAAAGAAGGTATTTCTAATAATAATATTATTTCAGTATTAGCAATTGGATATATTACTGTTGGTCATGCAAAACATCATGCTATCATTTTAAAGGAAAGGTATTTATAAAAGAACCCCGCAAATGCGGGGTTACTTATTTAAAAAGATTTAATTCCGTTCTTTTGTTTGGCTCTTGCAAGGTTCTGTTGGTTTTTTATTTCATCAATAACCTTTACTGCCTGGTCTAAATATATATCCTTACTCAGATTCTTCAGCCAAAGATTATAACGTTCCTGCTTATTCTCATCGAGTGCATGCCGTTTTGCATCTTCCGGTAAATAAGCAATACTCATTTCTTTTTCCAGCTTTAGAAGAGTTTCTAACTCTTTTACAGTTGCCCGCATTTCACTTTGCTCTTTTCTAAATTTATCTATCTGCAAAGTATACTGCCTGTCATTCCTTTTGGTCAACTTTGCAGTATTTTCTTTTATTTTCAAAAAAAGAGGGCTTGTTTGAATCTTAGCATTTGTAATATTTTTTACAGACTGAATATCATATCCACCATTCCAGATTTTAAATGAAGCTTTATTTACTTCATCCCATGGCATAGCATTTTCATTATCTCTTTCCCTGAATTTTAAATATTCAAATTGGTCCGGTATAACAATATCAGGGGTTACACCACGCAATTGTGTTGAACCGCCATTAATCCTGTAGAACTTTTGCAAAGTAAGTTTTAAGGAACCCAAATCAGAAGATGAGGACATGAAGTTAGACTCCGGATCCAGTCCAATACTTCTTTGAACCGTTCCTTTACCAAAAGTACTTGTACTGCCTATTACTATTCCCCTTCCATAATCCTGAATAGCAGCTGCAAATATTTCAGAAGCTGAAGCACTAAACTGGTTCACCATCACCACCAATGGACCATCATAAAGAACAGAATTATCTTTATCTCTCATGATCATTGGTTTGCCTTCACGATCTTTTACCTGTACAATGGGACCTTCCTCAATAAATAATCCTGCTATTTGAACAACATCATATAACGAACCGCCACCATTATTTCTTAAGTCAATAACAATTCCATCAACATTAGCCTGCTTCAATTTCTTAATCTCTTTTGCTACATCTGCCCCACTCCTGGCACCATTTGGATCTTCAAAGTTTGCATAGAATTCAGGTAAGAATATATATCCGATTTTAGCAGTTCCTTCATCCACAACAGCACTTCTGGCAAATGTTTCATCCTGAATGATTTCATCACGGATTATAGTTACATTTTTTAAAGTACCATCTTTTTTCTTCATAGTCAATGTCACTTCAGTACCTTTTTTACCTCTTATTAGTTTTACGGCATCTTCTACAACATATCCCATTAACTCAACAGGAGCTTCTTTACCCTGGGCAACTTTCATTATATAATCCCCCACCTCTATTTGTTGAGATTTCCATGCTGGACTACCAGTTAGTAAGGTTGCTATTTTAATATTGCCTTCATCATAAACAAGAGAGGCTCCAATTCCAAAAAACCTTCCGCTCAATTGCTCATCAAAATATCTTTTGTCCAATGGAGGGAAAAATTCAGTATAAGGATCCATTGTTTGTGTAATTGCATTTACAAACAAATTAAATTTATCATCATCATTAAATTTGAATTTGTACCTGTCAAACATCCTTTCAATGATCTTTTCAACCTTAACCCTTGATTCTTTTTCAAGTTCAGCGTCGGTTTTAACAACAAAATCTTCTTTACCCTTATTTTTTTCTCTCAGTTCAAGAGCTTCTACATATTTATCAAGGGTAAGATATTTTAATTTCTTTCGCCATTGGTCGCGGCGTTGAGCTTCAGTACTGGCAAACTTCAGCTTCTTACTATCAGTAATTATATATTCATCAGTAGTAAAATCAAAAGGTTTATGAAGGATCTCTTTATAATATTTAGAAGCCTCTTCTACCCTTTTATTAAAAACTTTAGAAGCTTCAAGGAAAAATTCAACAGGAGCTCCTTTAATTTCATCATCAATCCTGGTTTCATACTTTTTCAATGCATCGATATCCTGTTGCATCAGAATGTTTTTCTCCGGATCTATTTCTTCAAAATATTTATGAAAAACTTTTTTTGAAAAATCATCATTAATATTCTTTGGATTAAAATGACCTTGTGCCAGTATAACACCAACTGTCTGTAAAATTTTTTCATACTTGGATGGCGGAGATGATTTTTCCGTGCCTAAAGTTTTCATAGTAAGGAAAACACCGGCTGCAACCATAAGTAGCAGTAAAGGAAGTCTCTTCATATTGAATATATATTTTAAAGCCGAAGCCATATATCTCAAATTTAATACAAAAAAGTAGCCTGACTTGTTAGAATAATCTGTTTAACAAACGTTTTTGATGAACGGAAGAAAATTAATGTATCGGGCGGCCTTTCCAAATTGTCCTTATGTTTTTCTGAGTTATTCATCATTAAAAGATGTTAGCAATCGTAAATTTAAATTTTAATTCAGGTAGTTGCAACACAAATACTGTAATGTTCAAATTGCATATTTTTTTTGTTTTACTTCTTTTGATGTTTTTCCTATTTTTGCACTCCCATACGGTGATTGTAGCTCAGTTGGTTAGAGCATCAGATTGTGGTTCTGAGGGTCGCGGGTTCGAATCCCGTCATTCACCCAAATCCCTGCTTTCAGAAAGGCAGGGATTATTATTTTAAATCCTTTAACAGTATTCAGGTTAATTAAAGTTAACAGCTTCGTTCACTGCCATATATGGCGTTTACATTTGCAGCTTCAAATAAAATGTTATGAAGATTTTGGCCTTATTGACAGGATTAATTATTTCTCTTAGTTCATTTGCTCAACCACCGGGGGGTCAGAGACCTCCGGTTAATGGTCGTTTCTATGGCAGAATTGTAGATGCTTCTAATAAAGGCATTGATGCGGCTTCTGTTTTTTTAATTCAGAATAAATTAGACAGTGCCACAAAACAAATGCAGGAAGTGATAGTCACTGGGATGCTCACAACTTCTAATGGTGACTTCAGTTTGCCTGATGTACCGGTAATGGCGAGGTACAAATTAAGAGTTACAGGAATAGGATATCAAACATATGAACAAAATGTAGCTTTTGAAATGCCACGTAACGCAGGTGGTGGTAACAATCCATCAGCCATGCTTTCTGCACTTGATAAAGATTTAGGTAATATCAAATTACAAATTGATGAAAAGGTATTGGAAGGCGTTACTGTTACTGCCGGTAAACCATTATTACAATTAGGCATTGACCGTAAAATATTTAATGTTGACAAGAACATTGTTTCTGCCGGGGGTACCGCAGTTGATGTTATGAAAAATGTACCTTCTGTAAGTGTGGATATTGATGGAAATGTAAGCTTAAGAAATAATTCACCCCAAATTTTTGTAGATGGCAGACCTACCAATTTAACCCTGGAACAAATTCCGGCAGATGCCATTGAGAGTGTTGAAATCATAACCAATCCTTCTGCAAAATTTGATGCATCGGGCGGTACGGCTGGTATATTAAATATTGTACTAAAAAAGCAAAGACGTGTAGGTTATGCCGGTAATGTAAGAGCTAATGTTGATTCACGAGCAAGAGTTGGTGGAGGTGGTGATATAAATATCCGCCAGGATAAAGTAAACTTTTTTGCTGCAGGTATGGTAAGCCAGCGTAAGTCCATTAGTGATGGCAATACAGATCGTTTGACATTTGGATCTGTGCCAACTAGAACTTACTCCGATGATGAAAGTATAATGAAGGGTATGTTTGGATTTGGGCGTGCAGGTGTTGACATATTTTTAAATAATAGAAATACATTAACCTTCAGTGGTACGATGGCGCGTGGTAATATGAATCCGAATACGGTGAGTGTCATTCAATTTGATTCGCTTTTCCGCTTAGATTCTATCAGATCCTTATTAAATGAACGTTTTTCAAATACGGATGTTTTATTTAGAAACTATGGTTCCCAGGTAAGTTTTAAACATAATTTTCCAAAAGCGGGTCGCGAATGGACGGCTGATGTTACTTATAACAGAGGTAGAAATCAAAATGAAAATGCGATTTCTACAGATTATTT
>JACDAZ010000435.1 GCA_013695175.1 Flavisolibacter sp.
GGGATTACGTGTAAGTGCAATGGTACCTATTGTAAATATGCGACTGGATGCCGTCAATTCAATCACTGCATTAAAGTTGCAGGAAGACAGTACACTCCCTATGCAACGGTGGCTGTTTACAAGAGAATACAGGGTAACTTTCCGGGATTCACTCACAGACTCTGAACGTATTACAAAAGGTAAATGGAAAGGAAGAAAAGAGCTTAATGAAATACCGATTTCTATTGAAGAAAGATTTGCAAACCGAAATGAAATTAAGCTAGGTGATACAATGGTTTTTAATGTACAGGGTGCTGTATTGCCTACCATTGTAAGAAGCTTTAGAAAAGTTGACTGGAACAGGGTACAATCAAATTTTTTAGTTGTGTTTCCAACTGGTGTTTTAGAGCAGGCGCCACAGTTTCATATTTTATTGACAAAGGTCCCTGGTACAGAAGTGTCTGCACGTTTTCAAAAGGCAGTTGTAAGACAATTTCCCAATGTTTCAATTATAGATCTGGGATTAGTGCTGGATGTGCTGGATGAAATTTTAAGCAAGGTGGGATTTGTAATTCGATTTATGGCTGCCTTTAGCATATTTACCGGACTGGTTGTTTTGATTGCTTCCGTTTTGATTAGCAAATACCAGCGTATGGAAGAAAGCGTTCTGCTGCGTACACTGGGTGCAAGCCGTAAACAAATATTTATTATTACTGCATTGGAATATTTATTTCTTGGAGCATTTGCTGCTGCAACAGGAATAATAATGGCATTAGCTGCCAGCTGGCTGCTTGCATATTATAGTTTTGAAACTTCCTTTACACCTGATGTTGTACCTATACTTATCATCTTTATTATTGTTTGTTTACTCACTGTTACTATTGGTTTATTAAACAGTCGGTCTGTGGTAAACAAGCCACCTCTGGAAATTTTAAGACAGGAAGTATAATATGGCACGTCGTATTTAAATGTTATGGTATTTAAAAGACAGGTATACGATAGTACTAATTAAAAAAACTATAGCAGCTATAATAAAATAACTAAGAAACATGTACAGAACTTCTGATGTTGTTTTGGATTGTGATGGTTTCATAAGGTTACGTTTTCAATTTATGAACCAACACTATACCAATGAAAGTAATTTATCGTGCTATCGTGAAAAAACAGGAATAAAAAAGCATTAATGCTTAGGTATTATTCCTGTTTTAGATAGTATTTATATCAGTTACTTCAGCTAACTCACTATGATTAGAATTATAAATGCTACACAATTTTTGCATTACTCTTAAAATCTAAATCCAACACCTGCTTTAAAACTACGGTTGTAAGCATCCATATTTCTATTTGCATCAAGCTTTGTTAAGCCATGATCATATGCTGCCATTACCTGGAAGCCATTGCCAAACTGGTAACCAATACCACCTGTAAGTCCTGCATCCCAGCGATTCATTTGTTCTGTTGCATCCATTGTTTTATTTAGTACATTAAAACCTAATGCTCCTGCAGTTGTGCGTAAATCTGCTTGTGCCAGGTAAGAAACCTGTGGACCCGCAAATACCTGGAAACCTCCTAAATCTGCTTTAACCAGTAAAGGAATATCTATGTAATGTGACGTAAGTTGTGCTTTTGCATTAACCCCGAGGAAATCAATATTTTTTAAACTAATGCCACCTTTTACTTCATATCCTCTTTGGGTATATGAAACTCCTGGTTCTATAGAAATCTGATCTGTTACAGGAATTTGAATACCACCGCCTGCAAAAAAGCCGGTACGATTTGATGTGGTTACCATTCCGCCTGTATAATTAATAATGTCATTTAAGCTGCTGGAAGCTTCACCTTTTATACCTGCATTAACAACACCTGCTTTAATATTAAACGAAGTTTTGTTTTGTGCGAAAGCAAAAGAAGAAATTAAAAGAGAAGCAAAGAGTAGATGTTTTTTCATATGCTGCTGAACGGATTTTTCAGTCGTTCTGCTATGAGAATGCAAATTGATATTTAAAGATTAATTCCTAAAATGTAAGTTTGTGTTAATAGCAATTGTTAAGGAGTATTAGCATTTTATCTAAAGGAGAAGATAACCTGGTAATGCTATTTTAAAAAGCGGAAAAGTAACAGAAGATAAATAGCAATTGCATAAACTAACTTCTGTTACATGATTGGTTCTTTTTTTCAGGCAAAGGCCAACGTTAAAATGAAGAGGAATAAAATAATAGTTGCTGCATATAGGAATGATCCTATACCAACGAAGATAAATTTCAGAACTTCTTTAAACTTTAAATACAGGCTTGTAGTTTTCATAGTGGTAGGTTTTGCTTTATAAATCCAATGATTATACCAAGACAATATTGAAAAGTGTATTTAGTGAAAAAACATTTTAATTAGGGCAATACTACGCTGAAGATTGACTGGCTTAATTTCCGACAATTACTATATTTATAAGAAATTCAACCATGCTAATTTTACTTAAGTGAGAAAGATATTATTTCTGCTGTTATTGTGTGGTATAAATTTATTTTCTGCTTCCCAGGAAATTCATGTTTCTTCAATACAACATGTTGTTCGATGGGTGAGTGAATCTAATTTTCCAAATTATACATGGGATTTACGTGTACAGGAAGTAATGCGTAATGCAACTTCAGAAGCACTTCAAAAGAAATTTAATACGGATGCAGTTTTTCTTCCTGAAAGGGTTGAATATAAATATATAAGTGGTTTTGGGAAAGCATCTTTATATAAACCGGTTAATAACAGCAATGGATATAATGTTTCTGTTCTTTCATGGATAACAAGGGTTACTGTTGGTTACGCTGTTCTTTGGAAAATGGAAATAATGGTACAGCAAAATGGGAAAAATATTTTTTTCAAGGAAACTGAGCATGAACTGGAATATTTTAGTGCATCTGGTTACAAGAACCTATAGCATGGATGAATGAAGAAGCATTTGGTAAAAATGTTTAAAAGTAGAATATGATCCTATCAACGAATTCTTAATTATTTCAGAAAATAAA
>JACDAZ010000462.1 GCA_013695175.1 Flavisolibacter sp.
GGTGATGTCGCCGGATGGGGTGCATCCGGAAAGGCAGTACAAGACTTGCAATTTAAAGAACTATCGCATGCATGGCTCACTATACAAAAACCCCCATTGAAAACAATGGGGGAACAACTAAAAAACACCGAGCCATTCAAGGCTGTCCCGCCGAAGCGGGGTTTTCATTGAGACAGAATTAGTCCGGTTTTTTACCGTCTAAGAATGTATTGATAGTGCTTATTTGTGCCGTGTTATTGCCGTCAGGCTTTACAGAATAATTGCTATAGAAGTTTTCTACACTGGCCGTTTGATTGTATAATTCCATATTGCGGCGGATATAAGCCGGAACAGCTTCAAATTCATTGTTAGGATCAACCGCATTCAGGTTGAATGACAGGTTGCGCAATTTTTGAAGTCGTTCAGCTGCCTTGCGTTTCTCTTCCGCGGCTATGTCTCCGGCTTCACGGAGTTCCTCAGCCGGGGCTTGAGTGGGTTGCGAGGTTTGAGCAGTCGGCATATCCGCCGCTGGAATGTCATTCCTGATCACCAGTTGCATGTTGAAGCTTTCCTCGTCTTCAATTTTTGCGGACGGTGGGGGAACCGGTTCTTCGGCAGGTTTGGAAGTAAATACTTCCGGTTTAGAGTCTGCATAGATATTGGATGGTCTGGCCAGATAACCTCCCGACGCTGCAGACGGCGGGAAAGAGGTTTCAGTATTTTTTTCGGCTGCAACTTTTCCTAAAATCTGCTGCCTTAATTGTTCAAACTTATCATCTAACTGCTGCTTCCTGAGCTCCATCTCCTTTCTTTCTCTCTCCTGCTCTGTTTCTTCCTTAATCTTCAGTTGCAGGTGTACATGTGGTTCTTCCTCTATTGGTTCTTCCTCTACCGGCAGTTGATGCATGAAAGATATGTCTAATTCTGAATCAGAATGTTTTGGCATTGGAATTTCCTCGATCAGTGTTGGCGCCAAAGGATCTGCAATAATCTTTGGCTCTTCTGCCATTTGTTTTGCAGGCTCACCACCTAAGGTCATTAATATTTTTTCTTCTTTTTGTAGTTCCTGCTTTGGTGCCTCTTTTAACGTAAACGGATCTTTATGTTCAAACCCAGTGGCAATTAAAGTAATCCCTAATTTATTTCCTAAGGTATTATCATATCCCAATCCTAAAATAACATCAGTATTTTCTCCCGCCTGGCTTAACAGGTAATTCTGAATAATTTCCACTTCATCCATCGTAAATTCATTATCACCTTCGGCAGAATTTATATTGATCAAAATCCATTTGGCACCACGTATTTCACTGTCATTGAGTAATGGTGAATTCAATGCTTCTTCAATGGCTTTTTGTGCCCTGTTCTCACCTTCGCAGGCTGCATTACCTAAAATGGCAACGCCACCATTTTTCATAACTGTACATACATCGGCAAAGTCAACATTTATTTGGCCGGTGCTGTTAATTACATCGGTTATACATTTAGCTGCCGTTGCCAATACATTATCTGCTTTGGCAAATGCTTCACGCATTTTTAAATTACCAAACTGGTGACGCAATTTGTCGTTTGAAATTACAAGCAGTGTATCTACATATTGCTTCAGGTTTTTAATGCCTTCCTCAGCCTGCAACTGGCGCTTTTTTCCTTCATATGAAAACGGCGTTGTAACAATACCAACAGTTAATATTCCTAAATCTTTACAGATTTTTGAAATGATAGGAGCACCACCGGTACCGGTACCGCCGCCCATACCGGCAGTAACAAAAGCCATCTTAGTATTTACTTCTAAAATGCTTCTTATTTCTTCCAGGCTTTCTTCTGTTGCCTGCCTGCCAATTTCAGGATTGGCACCGGCACCCAAGCCTTGTGTAAGATGCGGCCCCAATTGAACTTTATTTGGAACAGAACTTTGTGCAATTGCCTGCGCATCTGTATTGCAGATAATAAAATTTACGTTTTCAATATTCTGACTGTACATATGGTTTACAGCATTGCTGCCGCCACCACCGATACCGATTACTTTTAAAATGGATGATTTTTCTTTAGGAAGATCGAAGTGTATCATAGTAATTAGTTTGCGTATACACTGTTAGTGCATACTGTTGTTAACAAATTTTGAATGGATGATTTTTGCATGTTCAATGATGATTAGAGTTTTTGGTCTTCTTCTTCGCGAAACATGTCAATTAAACTGTTTTTAAACTTTCCCCAGAAGTTGGTCATGCCCCTTCGACCAGTTGTATCCACTGCTGTTTCAGTATCCAGTACTTCATTAGTTTCTGAATGTCTCATCAGGTCTTCTGGCACTTCTACTTTGGAAAAGGATTGGGAAAATTGTTTACGATTATGTTCATAATCATCATAACCCTTTAGTATCAATCCAAGGCAGGTAGAATAGGTGGGTTTGGCCAGTTCATCTATATGCCCGGATGAAAGATGCTCGGTTGGTAAACCTACTCTTGCATTTAAACCGGTTACATATTCTGTTAACTGAATCAGGTGCTTTAATTGCGAACCACCTCCTGTCAAAATAATTCCTCCATTCAACATTTTGCTATCCAGGCCAACTTGTTTTAAATGATAGGTAACAAAATCCATGATCTCACTCATGCGTGCCTGTATAATGTTAGCCAGGTTTTTTACACTTATTTCTTTTGCCGGCATACCACGCAAACCGGGTATAGTGATGTAGGCATTTGCTTTTGCTTCATTGGCAAGCGCACTTCCAAACTGCACCTTCATTTGCTCAGCCTGTGTACGCAACACACCCAAACCGGTTTTAATATCGTTTGTAATATTTTCGCCAGCAAATGGTATAACAGCAGTATGTTTTAATATGCCTTCATAAAAAACTGCAAGGTCTGTTGTACCGCCACCAATATCTACAATAGCAACACCGGCTTCCATATCTTCCTGTGCCATTACAGCTGCGGATGATGCCAGTGGTTGCAATACAAGGTCTTTTGTTATCAATCCTGATTTTTCAACCGAACGGTTGATGTTTCTGATCGCATTTTTATCACCGGTAATAATATGAAAGTTGGCTCCCACTTTCACACCACCATATCCGATAGGATCAGGAATGTTTTGGAAATTATCAACTGTAAATTCCTGCGGTATCACATCAATGATCTGATCGCCGGCAGGTATATAAGTTTTAAACTGGTCAGCCACCAACTGGTCAATTTCTTTTTGAGAAATTTCATTTTCAGTATCGTGCCTTACAATATCACCGCGGGTTTGTAAACTTTTTATGTGGTGACCCGCTATGCCCACATAAACTTCATTTACTTCCAGATTTGGATTGGAAGCATAACAGTTTTCAAGCGCAGTTTTAATTGCTTTGATTGTTTCGTCTATGTTAAGCACCTGTCCATGCTTAACGCCATTTGAATTGGCACGTCCAAATCCCAAAATTTCCAGTTTGCCGTACTCATTTTTTCGCCCGGCAATAACCGCAATTTTTGTTGTACCAATGTCAAGGCCGACAATAATGGGTTGTTCGTTGTTCATGTTTTATGGTTGTTTTTAGTTGTTATGATCTATTATATAACTGTTTTGCAGTCATACATTATACTCTTGCAGGCATTACTGCCTTTGGTTTTTTCTCTTCTTTCTTATCTTCTTTTTTTTCTGGTTTTTTTACAGGAACGGATTTAGCTTTCGCAGGATTTGGAATTGGATTTTTTACAGCAACAGGATCTGGCTTTTTTTCTGTTATAACAGGAGAAGCTGTTGTTACAAAAACAGGTTTTTCTGTTGCCTGTGTAATTACTTCTTCCTGTAAGGATTGTTGTTGAAGAACAAATTGTTCTATATTTTTTTTAAGCTGTACTGAATCTATTGCTGTAGAACCGGTTGTATACTGACCAATAACCTGGTTCTGGTATTGAATATCTATAAACTTGTATTTATCAAAGCCTGTTTTACTTAACACCTGTTGATAAAAAAGGAAAAGGTTAGAAAATTTTTCCTCTATATTGTCTGCTTTTCCAAGCTTCACAATATGATCGCCAATAACAGGTACCATCTCAAAATTGCCTTCTGGTGTAATATCAATTTGTCCTACTTGTGAATTCCAAAAACTGTGATTAGAAGTATAATCTACAAGTAGTACCACATCTTTTAATAAAGCACTGTCTTTTGAAGACAATTTTGATGAAGCGGAAAAATTGGTAAACACAGGCAACCTGATTCCAACAAGATCTAAAACCGGCATCCTGTGTCCGTCCCTGTCAATAAAAAATGAATTGCCTGCAGTCGTAAATATTCTTGCAGCAGGAATTCTTTCTTTTACTCTTACATGCAAATTGTTCTTTGTATCAAAATACAACTGAGCATCTTTTATCCACGGATGTTTTTTTAATCCTCTTTCAAGTTGAGATAAATTAATAGCAGTTACTGCTTCGCCCTTTATATTTGTTGCAGCAGCTTTATAAATTAAAGCTGCAATTTCAGCTTCATCAACATGTAGCAGATCAGCATTACCATCAATTTTTATGAGCACATTATTACAAATATGTTGCTGTTGTTTTTTGGTGGCAGCTGCAAGTAAAATAATTAACCCGCTGCTTATGCCTATCCAAAAGGCAAGTAATAAAAATTTCGTTATGATGGTTTTTGCTTTCACTATGCTTGATAAATTATTTTTTGTAATGGTTGAACCAAAGTATCTATATCGCCTGCGCCTGCAGTTATTATCACCTCACCAAACTCTTTATTAATATTCTTTAAATGATCTTCCATCCATTTTAAGAATTCTTCCTTCTGCACCAGGTGTTTTTCTTTTGCAGTAATTCTATTTAGTATCATTTCACTTGATACACCATCAATAGGTTTTTCCCTGGCAGGATAGATAGGTAACAGAATCACATCATCTGCCATAGACAACACTGATGCAAAACCATCTGCATGATCTTTTGTTCTGCTGAATAAATGAGGCTGAAAAACAACCGTAAGTTTTCTTTGCGGAAACAGGCTGCGTGCACTTTTTAATAATACTTTCAACTCCTGTGGGTGATGCGCATAATCATCAATAAAAACAGGATACACATAATGACCCGGCTGTTGCTTTTGTGGAGGCAAAATATATTCAAACCTCCTTTTTACGCCTTCGTAAGCTTTAACTGCTTCACGAATCTTGTCAGTATCAATATCCAGTTCAAGTGCAACGGTGATGGCAGCCACCATATTTTCAACATTATGCATACCACCTACCTTCAATTTCAAATTTGATATGCTGTTGCCTGCTACCTGCACACTAAATTCATAACCACCTTCGTCTATTTTTATCTCAGAAGCAAACACATCTGCTGCTTCATTTTGTAAACTATAGCTTAGTTTCCTGGAAGCTTTTACTTCAGAAAGCTTTTTTAATCCATGTCTGCCAATAAACAAACCACCTTCTTTTACTTTACTTCCGAATTCAACAAAAGCATCCTGTAAATTTTCTTCGGTGCCATAAATATCAAGGTGATCAGCATCCATAGAAGTGATAACAGCAATATCCGGTGATAATTTCAAAAAGCTCCTGTCATATTCATCTGCTTCCACAACACAGGTTTCATTTTCACTGCTCCAGAAATTAGTTTCATAGTTTGTTGATATACCTCCAAGAAAAGCATTACAACCATAACCGGTATGACGAAGTATATGAGCTGTCATAGCACTGACTGTTGTTTTACCATGCGTTCCACCAATACAGATATTAAACCTGTCTGCCGTTATAGCACCCAAAACATCACTTCTTTTTACAACAGCATAGTTGTTGTCTCTGAAATAATTTAATTCTTCATGATCCTGCGGCACGGCCGGTGTATAAATAACAAGGTCTGCATCTTTAGGTATCAGATTCAGATCATCATTATAATGCACTTTTATTCCTTCGATCACAAGCTCTTTGGTTAAAGTTGTTTCTGTTTTATCGTATCCAGAAACTTCTTTATTCAATGATTTAAAATAACGGGCAAGTGCACTCATACCTATTCCACCAATACCAATAAAGTAAACAATACCCACACCTTGTGGTGAGTTGAGTATTTCCTTTACTTTTTGTTGCATGTCCATTATTAATTTCTTCTTTTATTATTTTATACTTTCTAAAATCTGATTTGCTATTTGCCGGTCTGCATCCAGAACACCATATTTTGAAATATTATCTTTTAATGCCTGCTGTGTTTCTTTACTCTTTGCCAGCTCCACTATCATTGGAACAACTTTGTCAAGTGCTTCACTATCCTTTATGGATAATGCTGCCCCTTTTTCAACAAGGTGTTGTGCATTTACAGTCTGGTGGTCTTCGGCCGCAAATGGAAATGGAACAAACAAAACCGGTTTTTGAACCACACATAATTCTGCAATAGCCATAGCACCTGCCCTGGAAATAACTATATCTGCAGCTGCATAGGCCAGATTCATTTGTGTAATAAATTCATTTACCCAGAGGTTAGATTTTCCCTGCGCTATCTCTTTCCACTTTTGCGAATCTGTTTTTCCTGTTTGCCATATCAGTTGCAAATTATTATTCTCAAAAGCATCCAAATGTTTTGCTATTGCTTCATTGATGCTGCGGGCCCCAAGGCTACCGCCAACAGCCAAAACAGTTGTTTTACCTTGGTAAAATCCAAAATATTCCAAAGCATCTTTTTTGGAAACTTTATCAACTGCAGCAATATCACTTCGTATTGGATTACCGGCAATAACAATTTTTTGTTGCTGAAAAAATTTCTGCATGCCATCAGTTGCCACAAATACTTTTGTTGCATTTTTTGCCAACATCATATTTGATTTTCCAGCAAATGAATTGCTTTCATGTATATAGGACGGAATCCTTTTTGCCTGCGCATAACGCAATACAGGAAAAGAAGAATAACCACCCACACCTACAACAGCATCAGGCTTAAATTCATTAAAAATGTTTCTTACCTGTAAAAAACTTTTTACAAGCTTCCATGGCAATCCAATATTTTTTATCAAAGAACTCCTGTTGAAACCGGCAATATCCAAACCCTTTATTCTATAACCTGCCTGTGGGATTTTTTCCATCTCCATTTTGCCCCTGGCACCAACAAATAATATTTCAGTATTACTATCCAATTTTTTTAAAGCATTTGCTATTGCAACAGCAGGAAAAATATGTCCTCCGGTACCGCCACCCGCTATTATAATTTTATATCCCTT
>JACDAZ010000465.1 GCA_013695175.1 Flavisolibacter sp.
GTGGTAATTTTTTGGAGATCATGCAAATGAATATCGGGGGACTGATCTATGGACGCTACCCCGACCTCATTTTTACAGGACGTTTTTTCCGTGTGCTGGCAATGTTCCTGCTTGGATTTTATATAACAAGGCGTTTGTTGTTTGCAAAGCTTGAAGAAAAGAAAGCTTTACTGAAAAAGGTAATGATTGCAGGTGCGGCTATTGGTATTCCTATGAATATAGTGCTTGCCATGATGATGGAAACAAATGCTTATTATGCCATGCAACCAACGGGTATCATTCAACCCCTGGTATATGCTTACGGAGTGCCGGCACTAAGTCCTTCTTATGCTGCAGCCATGGCATTGATCTTTATCAGCCGCAGGCAAAACATACTATTATTTTTTGCACCGGTAGGTCAAATGGCTCTTACCAATTACCTGATGCAATCCATTATCTGCACCATCATTTTTATGGGTTATGGTTTTGAGTGGTTTGCTATAGTGAGTATGCTTTATTTGTTATTTATTGGATTAGCAATTTATGTTGCACAGGTATTATTTAGCAGGTGGTGGATGTCTCGTTACAGGTTTGGTCCAATGGAATGGTTATGGCGCAGACTTACTTACCGTCAACAAATTTCTATGAGTAAACCTGCAGTTCATACTTTTACCTGAAGCGTTGATTTATTTTTTATATAAATAATGTATATCCCATGCTTCTTCCGCATTTATTTAAATTTTGAGGGAACTCGGCATTTAGATTTCCAACACGGGTATATGAGCTTTTTCTGTTGTATGAGTTTTAAATCAACGGAATTCTACTTTTTCCTTTTTAATAGTTCTTCTCAAATTTATTGTAACCAATCATTAATTATAAGCGTCAAACAGGGTAATTACTATTTATGAAAAAAATAACCTGTTTTTACTTTGCCTTGTTTTTATCAGCAATATCTATTACTGCCCAACAGCCACAAAAAACTAAAGTTTTATTATTAGGCACTTTTCATTTTGATAATCCCGGACTGGACGTAGCCAAATTTGAAAATGCAAATGTGCTTACTCAAAAACGTCAGAAAGAAATAGTTGAAGTTGTAAAACATCTAAAAGATTTTAACCCGGACCAGGTTTTTATAGAAGCCATACCGGCAAAGCAGTCTTATTATGATTCCATTTTAAAAGCATATAAAAACGGCAATTATAAGCTGTCAGCCGATGAAATAGACCAGTTGGGATTAAGACTAGCAAAAGAGCTGAACCTTTCTACTTTACATTCTGTAGATTACCGGAAAGCCTCTTTTCCTTTTGACAGCCTGGTAAAGGTTATGACTGAAGCAAATCAATTTGACCTTTTGGAACTTTTGAAAACTACTGTAGACAGTATTGAAAATTCTCATAATAATCAATTAAAAACTTCAACTATCAAAGAAATGCTGATAGCCTCTAATTCAAAAGCTGACAATTCCTTTAGTGTAGGAATGTATTTTGAGTTTTTGAAAGCAGGTGGTAAAGAAAATCATGTTGGTTCTTACCTTGCCAGTGAATGGTGGCGCAGGAATATGATTATCTATGAAAATATATTAAAACGCCTCAAAGGAAATGAGAAATCAATTTTAGTCATTTTTGGCTCCTCCCATACAGCATTGCTGCACGAGTTTATGAAGTACAATCCTTCTTTTGAAATAGTAGATGTAGCAACTGTGCTTTCTAATTAGTTTATTGTTTATCTTAAGTAATAGTATAAAACAGTAATCTAAAATAAGATTCGTGATCTTCAACAATTCCAATGGAACCTTTTTAATCAGGGAAGCAAACTTAGAAGATCTGCATGTACTTGTACACATTCATGTCACATCCTGGAATGCTACTTATCCCGATTATCATCCTAAACCAACATCCCAACTCAGGAAGATGCAATGGGAAAAAGCTTTTAATGAAAAAGAAGGCAACTGGTTTTGTTATGTTGCGGAAAAGCAGGGAGAGCAGATTGTTGGTTTTGCTACGGGTAACGATTTTCACGATGAACCGGAGTTTGAGTCACAGTTAAATAAAATTCATTTTCTAAAAGATTACCAGCGGCTTGGTTTAGGTAGGTTGTTGGTAGGACATGTAGTGAAACGGTTTATTGAAAAGGGATTTCAATCTATGTTGTTGTTTGCAGATGCCGGTAATCCAAATATAAAATTTTATGACCTGCTGGAAGGTGAGCGACTCCATGATAATCAAGGTAAATTCCAGGGTTCATTTGGATGGAGAAACCTGGAGAGACTGAAGGAATTATGCTTTTTAAAGAATTAAACCTTTATGTATTTAAATTCAGAATAACTGGTATGCTAATCTTTTAAAGGTATGCATAGGAAGAGAATTTAAATATTGTTATTTTGCAAGAGATGTATAC
>JACDAZ010000469.1 GCA_013695175.1 Flavisolibacter sp.
GAAATAGGTTGGGCACCCATTATGGGAGCTTCATATAACCAAAATTTTACGGTTTGGCATTTAGGTCCTAATCCTTTTGGATGTACAAATACTCAAAATGATCTTGCTTTAATTACACGTTCAAGAAATGGAGTAACTTATAGAATTGATGATCATTCTAATGATTTTGCAACAGCTACAGAAGCTGTTTTTGTTGACCGTCAGTTTTCTCTGCAAGGGGTAATTTCTCAAACAACAGACAATGATGTATTTAAATTTCAACTACCTGCTAACAATCGCATTGTAATTAATGCTATTCCATATAATATAGGAACTGGTAATACAGGATCAAACCTGGATATGCAGGTAGCACTTGTAGATGCTAATGAAAATACATTAGGTATATATAATCCAGGGTTGGAGTTAGGTGCTTTTATAGACACTTTATTGCCACAGGGATCATATTATTTAAAAGTTAATGGATCGGGCAATATGTATGCAACAGAATATGGAAGTTTGGGTTCGTACAGGATGGAAGGTGTTATGATAGATATGAGTGTGCTCGCAGTAAGAAATCTTACACTAAAAGGTGTAAATGACGGCAAGATGCACAACCTTAGCTGGGAGATTGAGGCTGATGAAACAGTAAAAAAACAAGTTTTAGAAGTTTCTGAAAATGGAAAGTATTTTCAAACAGTTACAGAAGCTTCCGGTATAACAAGAGAGTTCAGTTATACTCCAACAACCAATTCCGTTTTACAATACCGTCTCAAAGTTTTATTTGAAAACGGCAAACAATTATATTCAAATACTATTGCTTTAAAATCTAATTTATCTACGGCTAAACCCACTTTGTACAGTAACATTATCAATTCAAATACGCTAATCATTAATGCACCATCACAGTTCAATTACATAATTTATGACTTTAGTGGAAGGATTATTAACCGCGGAAATTTAAAGCAGGGATCAACAACTATTAATACAAGTATTATAAATAGTGGTACATATATAATCCACTTTTCCAATAGTGAAAGCACTTTTGTGGAAAAATTTGTAAAACAATAATATTACCATAATCCGTGCCCTCTTGGTAACTCAAAGGTTTTCCTTATCTTAGGAAAACCTTTTTTTATGCGTTGGAGAAAATTCAATGGAGAAACCTTAAACTTACCAATTTACACCGCAGTTGAAAACGTTATTAAACGTGAAACTGCTGATGGTTTTAAATTAAAAGTTTGCATTGGTACAGACTCTCAGGTAAAGGGTGCAGAAACTGAGTTTGCAACAGTTATTGTTTTTTTACGTGAAGGGCATGGTGGTTTTATGTTTATACATAATGATAAAACCAGGCAAAAATATTCTATAAAAGAGCGAATGCTGGTTGAAGTAGCTAAAAGCATAGAGATTGCATACGAACTGTGCAATCTTTTTACTTTATATAATGTAGATATGGAAGTACATGCGGATATTAATACCAATCCCAATTTTAAAAGTAATGATGCTCTAAAAGAAGCAATGGGCTACATTTTGGGAATGGGATTTGCTTTTAAAGCTAAACCTGAAGCTTTTGCAAGTAGCAGCTGTGCAAATAAAATGGTAAACTAAAGTGCATTAATTATCAGGGGAAGATGCAACTGCTCCCTTATTAAAAATTTTTGTTCCGGACTCTACAACATTTGAATAAAGCTTATTTAATTTTTTGCTGTCTCTTTCAGCTAAAGAAAATATAACTAAAACCAAAACAAAGAGTAGAACAACAATATTTCGCTCAAAACGTGCTCTTTTCATATGGGTCATCTTGAAAGAGGTGCAAGATAAGCCTTAATTTAAAAATTTATACAAGTACAATTAAACTGTTTGATTAACGGTTTCAATCCAATTAGTGATTTGTTTGATGCCGGTTCTTTTTATTGCAGATGTAGTAAAATGCAGAGGTAATTCCTCCCAATTTTCCTGCAACCGGTCCATGAATTTTTTCACATTAGCCGCAGCATCTCTTTGAGTGCTTTTATCTGTTTTTGTAAATACAATAGCAAATGGAATTTTCCATTCTCCCAATTGATCAACAAATTCCAGATCTATTTGCTGTGGAGGGTGCCTGCTATCTATTAAAATGAAAACATTTATCAGGTTTTCCCGTTTTCTCAGATAATCTTCAATCATTTTTTGCCAGCTTTTTCTTTGTTTTTGAGAAACCTTGGCATATCCATAACCCGGCAGATCAACTAAATACCAAAGCTTATTGTCACTCGATTTTATGTCAAAGTGATTGATAAGCTGGGTTTTACCCGGTGTGCCTGAAATTTTAGCAAGTTCTTTTTTATTGGTGATGGCATTGATTAGTGAAGATTTTCCAACATTACTTCTGCCAATAAAAGCATATTCCGGTCTGTCAGGAGCAGGGCATTTATCTATTGAGGGGCTGCTTATAATATATGAAGCATCAATAATTTCCATAGGGTAAAGTTCTGTGTTTATGATTTATAAGTTAAAC
>JACDAZ010000470.1 GCA_013695175.1 Flavisolibacter sp.
AAACTAATGCCATTGGTATGATGACACTTGTAGCACTGGCAATAAGTGTTGCTTTTATATATAGTGTTGCTGTTGTTTTTGGTTTAAAGGGAATGGATTTTTTCTGGGAGTTGGCAACACTGATAGACATCATGCTGCTTGGTCACTGGCTGGAAATGCGTTCTCAATCGGCGGCTTCCGGTGCTTTACAATCGTTAGTTGCTTTATTACCATCAAAAGTACATGTTGAAAGAAATGGTGTAGTTACAGATATTGATCTTCAGAATTTGATTAAAAACGATATTGTTATTATAAAGCCAGGGGAAAAAATACCTGGTGACGGAATTGTAGTTGAAGGAAATTCTTTTGTAAATGAAAGCATGTTAACAGGTGAAAGTATCCCGATACGTAAAGAAAAGAATTCAAAAGTTATTGCAGGGGCTTTAAATGGTGACGGGTCTTTAAAAATAAAAGTTACAGGTGCGGGAGAGGATAGTTATTTAAATAAGGTAATAACCTTGGTTCAATCAGCACAAAAAGCAAAATCAAAAACACAAAACCTTGCTGATAAAGTGGCAAAGTGGTTAACTTTTATATCAATAGGTATAGGGATAGCCACTTTTATTGTTTGGTATATCAATAATGATCTGGCATTTGCATTGGAAAGAATGGTTACAGTAATGGTTACTTCTTGTCCGCATGCACTTGGTGTAGCCATTCCCCTTGTTGTTGCTATTTCAACAACTGCTTCAGCAACACATGGTTTATTAATTAAAAACAGAACTGCATTTGAAAATGTACGTAAGCTAACAGCCATCATTTTTGATAAAACCGGAACTCTTACAAAGGGCAGTCATGAAGTGCAACGTGTAATTACAAAAAGTGAACAATATTCTGAGCACGAATTGTTGCAATATGTTGCAGCGGTTCAGCAACATTCCGAACATTATATTGCAAGGGGTATTTTAAATAAGTTGAAAGAAAAAAAGCTTGCACTATTTTCTTCTTCAAATTTTAAATATATACAAGGAGTAGGTGTAGAAGGAAGCGTAAATGAAAAACAAATAATTGCAGCAGGTCCTAATTATTTTGTTCAACAAAAGCAAGGATTGCCGGAAATTCCTAAGGAAATAAACCAGCAGAATGAGACAATAACTTTTGTGGTTATTGATGGTGAATTTGCCGGTTTCATAACTCTGGCAGATACAATCCGTGACTCAGCAGCTGAAACTATTGCCGGTTTAAGAAAATTAAATATCAGGAGTTATTTGTTAACAGGTGATAATGATAAAATAGCTGCTTCAGTTTCGGATACTTTACATATGGATGGATATTTTGCTAATGTATTGCCTCATGAAAAACAGGAAAAGCTAAAAGAATTTCAATCAAAAGGTGAGGTGGTTGCTATGACAGGTGATGGCGTAAATGATGCACCTGCCCTTGCGCAGGCTGATATAGGAATAGCTGTTGGAAGTGGAACAGATGTAGCTGCAGAGACTGCAGATATTGTTTTGGTAAACAGTGATCCTAAAGATGTTTTGAAAATTATCAGTTTTGGTAAAGCCACTCATAAAAAAATGATTCAAAACCTGGGATGGGCTGTTGGATATAATGTTTTTGCTATTCCTTTAGCTGCCGGTGTTTTATACCCATATTTTATATTAAGTCCTGCAATGGGTGCTGTATTAATGAGTTTAAGTACCATTATAGTAGCATTTAATGCCAGGTTATTAAAGTTTGATAGATAAACTTTAAAAAAATTAAAAAATTGAATTATGAACTACAGAAAGTTTTTATTGATGATGATAATTTCTTTTTTTATAATGTACATCGTTATGTTTTTGAACATAAGCGAGATAAATCATTATGATACCAGCTTTACAAGAATCTATATGGCTATACTTATGGTAGCTCCTATGGCAGTTGTTATGATGTTGATGATGGGCGAAATGTACCCTGACAAAAAAATGAATGTTTCTATTATAGCAGGAGCCATTTTTGTTTTTGTTAAACGGAGTATCTTGGAAGCGCTCACAGATCAAAGATGGCGTAAACACAACTTGCCATTATTCTACACAAAAGGCTTTCAACAAACTCAGACCTCTC
This sequence comes from Flavisolibacter sp., assembly GCA_013695175.1. GTDB lineage: Bacteria > Bacteroidota > Bacteroidia > Chitinophagales > Chitinophagaceae > Flavisolibacter. The sequence goes on from JACDAZ010000470.1 coordinate 2,086, forward strand.
TTCTTCAGATACCAGGAAAAACAGGTAATGGATTCAATTAGTTGAATTTGATAATTTTTAAAGGCTCTAGGGTCTTCCTCCCGGGTTTCTGTCATTCCTTTCATTGTTGAGATCATTGCGGTTTTCATGTCCTCTTTGATGGTAAACAGGTATTTGAATATTTTCTTTTTGATGTTCAATAGCGTTACCAATATCATCTACAAGGTCCTGGTCTGCCCCCTGGTCTTCCCAATGTCTTCCCTCTTTATGTAAATCTATTTCAGCAGGAGGCTCATCTTTATTACTTCCGGAGTAGCTTAAAAGCCTGGCAACAAAATGTCCGTTTTTTTCTTTTCTAACATTGTAATGAGCTAATTTCCCAAGGTGCAAGACTGCAATTCTTTTTTCCATATTCTTTTTTCTACTACTTATGTTCTACAATAACAGTGCTATAAAAAAACAAACTTCTTTTTTTTCTATTTGAAGAACCTAATGATGCATAATTACCTCAAAACTGCTATAACCAGGAATAAGGAGCAAAGGCACAAGGAATAAGGAACAAGGGTTAAGGAACAAGGAACAAGAGACAAGAATACAAGTAACAAGGACTAAAAAATAAGATATAACGTTTTCAGGCACCTGATGGGAAAACAACACATAGAATTACTAATTAAAAAATCATAAATGAAAAAATACTTCAACATTTAGGTTTAAAACAGTTCCAGCGCCTTATTTATTTCTACACGCAATCACCAGGCAACAACACACATACAGAAATAAATACAGTGCCAGCAGTATCATAGAACATCATGGCTCTCTTGCTAAAGAAATGAATGATTAAGCATTAATGACTGTTAACCGAGCGTTGGCCCGGACAAACAGGCGGAGCCTTTGTGTTGTCCTTGACCTTTTTGTAACTTTTTGCGTCAAGGCAAAAAGTTTGATAATATGAAGTTGCATGAAAGAACTACTAACCTAAGAAACAAGGAACAAGATATATGTAGAAACCTGATAGAAAAACACACATAGAATTACTAATTAAAAAATCATAAATAAAATATACTCTAACACTTAAGTCTCAAGAACAGTTCCAGCGCCTTATTTATTTCTACACGCAATCACCAGGCAACAACACACATAAAGAAATAAATACAGCGCCAGCAGTATCATCAAAAATCAAGGCTCTCTTGCTAAAGTAATGAATGGTTAAGAATCAATGACTGTTACATGTGGGTTGGCCCGGCTGCGTATGCGGAGCAATTACGGCAGCCTTGACCTTTTTGTAACTTTTTGCGTCAAGGCAAAAAGTTAAATAAGTATGAGGTTGCAAGTAAGAATAAGTCAAAGAAACAAGAATTAAAGGGACAAGAAACAAGAAACAAGAATCAAGAAACAAGGCATAAGAAACAAGGCATAAGGTTCAAGAAACAAACAGACGGAGCCTTTGTATTGTCCTTGACATTCCTGCCTGTCGGCAGACAGGATTGTAATTTTTTGCGTCACGGCAAAAAAGTTGATAAACGATATAGAAAGCCAAATAAAAACTGGCGCAATGTCCATGCACAAAAAAATATTCAAAGTTCGTTGGGCGGCTAAGGCACCATCTTTAATTTTTTTAAATCTTATTTTAATAATTGAAAGCAGAAATACTAAAAAAAAGCTGCAGGCATTTAAAATTATGGGGTCATTAAAATTTAAAACAATTTTTTAGCAACACCTATCTAATAATATTCAAAATGAACAACCTTATCAGCATCAACACTGCCGGGTAAAAACATTTCTTTTTTAATCGGGTACCCGTC
>JACDAZ010000500.1 GCA_013695175.1 Flavisolibacter sp.
GATTCAGCTTTTGGTTTTAATTTGGTTTTTGGCTTAGCAGTTTCAGCAGTGTCATCACCACTTACTTCTAAAGTGGTTTTTGTTTTTTTTGCCGCATCAGAAACTTTTTTTTCTTCTGCAGGCTCTTCAGCCTCTTCTTCAGTTTCCTCTTCTTCGTCTTCTTCAGACAGCTTTATTTCAATATCGTTTTTATCCAGCACTTCGTACCACTTCACCATTTTTTTCATGTCTGAAGCATACACTCTTTCAAAATCTATATCTGGATACACATCTTCGAAATAACTCTTTAAGGCTTTATTATCTTTTGTATCAGGTAATTTACTCTTGCTGCTCTTCATAGCCGTCATCACTTCTGCCAGGTTCACATTTTCACCTGTTGTATATACTTCTATACTTTCTAAATGTGATAAATTATGTACCCGTGCCGAAACAAATTTTGTAGTACCGTCTTCAAGAGAACGCACTATTGCTCCATCACTTTTGCTACTCATTAGCTCAAATAATCCGGGCAAGCCTGTAACAGCTACAATTCTAGTATACTCCATAACATCCAATTTTTTGGGCGTGCAAGATAAGCCGAAATTTTATTAGACTTAACTAACCTTAAATATTTGGGTGGCGGTATGATTTCTGGAGAAATTTGCAGCCAGAAAAGAGTTTGTCGAAAAGAAGTCACATGAGAAAAACCTACCTGTTCTTTATTATGGCTATTTGTTTTATTGGAGAATCACAGGCGCAAACCTTTACTATTCAGGGAAAATTACAGGATTCTGAAACAAGAACATCTTTACAGGGTGCCACTGTTTTAATCAGCAGTATTTCCGATACCACCCTTTCTTACACTACTTACACAGATACATCAGGAAGGTTTCAATTTGATGAGATGGGGCGGGATTCATTCAGGCTAATCATGTCTTCAGTAGGTTATGAAACCATTACAAGAACCTTTAAAGTAGATTCAGCCAATGTGGATCTGGGTGAGATATCTGTTCCAAAACATCCAAGGAATTATCAGAAGTAACAGTAACAGCCGGTACACCACCGGCACAACAAAGAGGCGATACGGTTCAGTTTAACGCCAGCCAGTTTAAAGTAAATCCTGATGCAACAGCAGAAGATCTTGCCAGGAAAATTCCAGGATTAACTATAGAAGGAGGACAGGTAAAAGCACAGGGCGAAAATGTAAGATGTGTAACCATGTGTTTTTACAATCTGCAAATAATTATATCACTAATGCCACTTATGTTGCTCTGAGTGATTCTGTAGTAAATAGTCAACTTACACTAAGACCCGGTGAAGAAATAACAGTACCAATAAATTTAGATGGTTACCGAAGCTTACGTTCATTTGCAACGATTGCTTTCCCTATAAAATTCATCAAGTCAACCTTTAACATGAATGGGGGAGTAACCTATACCAAGTTTCCTGGCATCATTAATAATACTCTAAATGAAACAGAAAATGTTATGTACAGCCTGGGTACGGTACTGGCCAGCAACGTAAGTGAGTTTGTTGATTTTACGGTTTCTTATTCTGCTAATTTTAATAAGGTACGGAATCAATTAGTGAAGGAAAGGAATGATAATTATTTTCAGCATGTGGCCGGTTTGCAATTAAACCTATTATCTAAAAACGGTTGGTTCTTTCAAAACGATTTAAACAACCAGTTTTATAAAGGTTTATCTGAGGGTTTTGACCAAATTTATTCCTTATGGAATATGAGCATAGGCAAAAAATTTCTGCAGGATAATAAAGGCGAGTTGAAATTAAGTGTGTTTGACCTGCTCAAACAAAACAGGAGCATTTCCAGGAATATTACTGAAACGTATTTGGAAGACACAAGAAATGAAGTTCTGCAACAATTTTTCATGATAACCTTTACCTATAACTTAAGAAATTTTGGAACTGCCGCAGCAAGGGCTGTAAACAGGGCTGCGGGTGGCAATAACAGGTAAATTTTTCATGAGCGGAAGAGTCATAATTACATGTGTGTTTGTAACTTTAAAAAAAATACTGCTATGGCTTTTAAACATGCAATCAGCTGGTTTGAGATTCCGGCAACAGACATTAACAGGGCGCAAACATTTTATGAAACCATCTTTGATATGAAGATGATCCCTCTTGATTTTCCCAACATTTCCATGCGCATGTTTCCTTTAGAAGATATGCAAAATGGTGTAGGTGGTGCTATTTGCAAGGCTACTGATCCTTTTTATAAACCATCGGAAACTGATGGTCCTCTAATTTATTTAAATGCAAACCCCGATGTACAAAATGTACTGGACAAAATAGAAGCTGCCGGAGGAAAGATTGTTGTGCCTAAAAATGAAATTTCTCCTGAATATGGATTTATGGCAGTCTTTATAGATACAGAAGGAAACAGAATTGCACTACACAGCGCACCGCAATAACATTGCATTATTTGTTTGTTGTGTTTATCTCGGCTAGAATTTTTTCTATTCTTTCTTTTACTGTTTGGTAATCTGTATAGCCTTGTGCAATAAGATAAAATTTTGAATCAGTAACCTGCATTAAAACTGCAGGGAAGCCGGCTACTTTTAACTGCTTTACCAATGCAAATTCATAGTATGCTTTTTCTTTATATTCTTCGCTTTTGAGTTTTGAATAAAAATCATCTTCATCTAAATTGTATTTTATCAAAAGATGCTTGTATGCTTAGTCATCTGTAAGATCCCTCCCTTCATAATTTAAAGCATATTGAAGATCGGCAGCAAATCCTACCGCTTTTTCCGGAAAATATTCTTTAAAAATACACATGGCAACAGCAGGTTTTGTTGACTCAGGATACCAGTCACTTTGTTCAGGATTGTTGATATGCCATAAAAAATCTTCTCCAAACTTTACTCCCGATAGTTGTTCTACATTTTTATGTGCTTCTTTTATATAACCCGCCATGGCTCCAATATGCTTTGGGTTTTCATCAAAGATCATTCCCCCGGACAATACATCAAAAGCCAGTTTGCCTGCATAATCTTCTGTTATCTGCACCATTACTTTACTAAAACCATAGCACCAACCGCAGTATGCATCGTAACAGTAATATATTGTTGGGACATTTTCTTGTTCGGTCATAATTTTAGGTATTAGGTATTGAGTATCAAGTATCGGGTATTAGCGGTCAGCTATCAGCGATTTAACCGCAAAGTGCGCTGAGAAGCAAAGGAAACGCAAAGTAGAAACTCTAAAATTCTTTGCGCCACTTTGTGAAATTTGCGGTTACAACATCAGACATCAGCATTAATTATTAAACAAAATCATCTTCATTATACTCTACATGCACATCTACATATCTACACATTTGCATATTCGCACATTTGCACATCTTCAAATTATCAAATTATCAAATTGCACCCTAATGCGCTTCCAACCAATTATCACCCACACCTAATTCGGCAACAACAGGTATGTTATTGGGTAATGCCATAGCCGCTTCCATACAACTTAAAATAACAGGTTTTATTATTTCCACTTCTTCTTTTACTACATCAAACACCAGTTCATCATGCACCTGTAATATCATTTTTGATTTGAATTGCTGTTCTTTAAAGGCACTATGAATTTTTACCATGGCGAGTTTGATCATATCAGCAGCTGTTCCCTGGATAGGTGAATTAATAGCATTGCGCTCTGCAAAACCACGTACTGTAAAATTCCCGGAATTGATATCACGTAGCCAGCGCTTCCTGCCCAGCAAAGTCTGCACATAACCATGCTCACGTGCAAAATTGATCATGTTGTCCATGTATTGTGCAATGCCTATAAATTCTCTTTTATAATTATCAATAATAGTCTTTGCTTCGGTGCGGCTGATGCCTAAATTTTCTGCAAGTCCAAAAGCACCTTGACCATAAACAATTCCAAAGTTTACACTTTTGGCTTTATAACGCATTTCCTTTGTAACTGCTTCTTCAGCCACATTATACACTTTAGCAGCTGTTGCAGTATGAATGTCTTTATGTAATAAAAAAGCTTCGCTCATATTCGGGTCGCCACTGATGGCAGCAACAATCCTTAATTCAATTTGTGAATAGTCTGCACTGATAAGAACGTGTCCTTCATCGCGTGGAATAAATGCTTTCCTTATTTCTCTTCCTCTTTCTGTACGTATAGGAATGTTTTGAAGATTAGGATTGTTACTTGAAAGCCTGCCTGTAACTGCAACCGCCTGTGCAAAGGTTGTATGAACACGACCTGTTTTTTCATTGATCAACAAAGGCAGCGAATCAACATAAGTTGATTTTAATTTGGTGTATTCCCGGAATGCTAAAATATTTTCAGCAACCGGGTGTTCATGAGACAGTTTACGTAAAACATCTTCACCTGTTGCATATTGACCGGTCTTAGTTTTTTTTGCTTTGGGGTCCAGTTTTAGTTTTTCAAAAAGCACTTCACCAAGTTGTCGCGGAGATGCAAGGTTAAACCTTACTTCAGCAGTTTCGTACACTTTTTCTTCATGAATTTTTGCTTCAGTTTCCAGCACTCTTGAATATTCATGCAAAAAACTAATATCAATTCTCACACCTTCATATTCCATATCGGTTAATACAGGTACAAGTGGATTATCTACTTCATCAAATACTTTCCGAACTTCGCATTGCTGCAGCATGGGTTCAAAAACTTTTTTAAACTGGTAGGTTACATCTGCATCTTCAACTGCATACTCTTTTATTTTTTCCACCTCCACATCTTTCATGCATCCCTGGTTCTTTCCTCTTTTGCCTATCAATTCTTCAATATGAACGGGTTCATAATTCAGGTATTTGGCACTCAACCAATCCATGTTGCTTTTTCCATCAGGCTCAATTAAATAATGTGCTAACATGGTATCAAATAATTTACCTTTTATTTCAAAGCCATACCACTTCAGCATCAATAAATCATACTTAAGGTTATGTCCTACCCATGTTTTGCTTTCATCATTAAAAAGATGTTGAAATCTTGAAAGTGTATTTGTTGTAGATGTTTTGTTTTCACAATCAACAGGAACATACCAGCCACTGCCTTGTTGAATAGAAAAACTTAATCCCACCATGTCGGCTATATTAGCATCAATATCTGTTGTTTCTGTATCAAATGAAATTTCATCACTTTCTTCCAATGCTTTAATTAATTTTTCAAATTCACCTTCACTTTCTACCAGATCATATTCATGTGGTGTATTATTAATATTGTTTGAAGGTTGCACTACCGAAATAACAATTGGCTCCTGTACGCCTCCTACAGCATTTCCAAAAAGATCTGCCTGTACACCCAGTTTTGATTTTGTACCATCAGGTTCTTCACCAAACAATCTTCTGATAACTGTACGGAATTCCAGGTCATTTAAAATTTCTTTTAGTACATCCTTATTCCATTCTCTTAAACAAAAATCTTTTTCATGAAATTGTACGGGAACATCTGTAATGATGGTTGCTAATTTTTTAGACATAATAGCATCATCTTTCCCCTTTTTTATTTTTTCTCCAACAGCACCTTTTATGTTTTCAGCATTCTCTAATATGTTTTCTAATGAACCATATTCACTAATAAGTTTACATGCAGTTTTTTGTCCTATTCCGCTTATCCCCGGTATATTATCAACAGCATCCCCCATTAAACCAAGCATATCTATTACCTGGTCAACAGATTTTATACACCATTTATCGCATACTTCTTTAGGCCCTAAAATTTCTACATCACCACCCTGGTATCCAGGTTTGTAAATTTTTATTTTATCGCTGACCAGTTGTCCATAATCTTTATCCGGTGTTACCATAAATACTTCATACCCCAAACATTCAGCTTGTTTACTTAATGTGCCAATTACATCGTCTGCTTCATATCCATCGCTTTCGATAATAGAAACATTTAACCCCCGTAGTATTTGTTTTATATCCGGAATGGCAGTTGAAATATCTTCAGGCGTTTCCTGCCTGTTTGCTTTGTAATCAACATAATCTGTGTGTCTTTCTGTTGGAGCTGCAGTATCAAAACACACTGCCATATGCGTTGGCTTCTGGTTGTTTATTAATTCTAAAATGGTATTGGTAAATCCAAATTGGGCATTTGTATTTTTTCCTTTTGATGTAATGCGAGGGTTGCGAATAAGTGCATAGTAAGCTCTGAATATAAGAGCATATGCATCAAGCAAAAACAGCTTCTTCTCCATGGTTGCGAAGGTAAGGAACAAGCATTGGCTAAAGGATCAAAAAAACTCCAAACCCTGCATATAAGAGCAGGGTTTAACAATGATAGTAAGGATCAGTATATATTTAAAAAGAGATTATAATAGCATCCCTTTGTTTGTCTGTGGTATCTTCTTCCCGATTAATAACATCTATGCTATTAAATGCTATATAATGCTGAAGTGAAATAATTTTTGCAGTTTCTATTACTGTATTGTCAGAAACTTTGGACTTATCATGACCCGCTGCAAAGCGGTTACGAGATAAAGACAAAAACCTGTTGCCAAAAAAATGAAAAACTTTATACATGTGCTCTATAATAATGCACCTCTAAAATAAACTGCTGCTATGAGAGGATGATGCAAGAGTCGCATCTTTTTTTTAATAAAAGGTATTTATCCTAACCAGGTATTAGTATAACTA
>JACDAZ010000007.1 GCA_013695175.1 Flavisolibacter sp.
AGGTATGGTTAATATGACTTTAAGAATGGAACTTGACAGGGATGCAGAATGGAAACAGATCTTTGAAGAAGCATGGAAATACCAGCGTGATTATTTCTATGACAGGAATATGCACGGCAGGGACTGGCAGCAGGTGTATAAAGAATATGCACCCCTGATACCTTATGTAAAACATCGAACAGACCTTACTTACATAATTGATCAATTAGGTGGTGAAACTTCAGTTGGACACAGCTTTGTTTTTGGTGGAGATTTTCCGGCACTGGATACATCAAGAGTGGGTGTACTGGGTGCTGACCTTGTAGCAGTAAACGGAAGATGGAGAATAAAAAGAATCTACACTACAGAAAGTTGGAACCCCGGTGTGGTGGCACCTTTAGCACAACCAAATATGCGTGTAAAAGAAGGTGATTATATACTTGCTATCAACGGACAACCACTAACAGCCAATGATGATCCTTACAGGTTATTAAACGGTTTGGCAAAACTGCAAACAGTTTTATCAATCAATAACAAAGCGGCAACTGATGGTTCATGGACTATTACTATACAGCCAATAGAACCTGAAGCATCATTAAGACAACTTGCATGGATTGAAGACAACCGCAGGAAGGTGGATGAATTATCAAAAGGTAAACTGGCTTATGTATGGGTGCCCAATACAGGTGGATCAGGTTTTAATAATTTCAACCGTTTTTATTTTGCACAGCAGGATAAACTGGGTGCTGTAATTGATGAAAGATATAATGGCGGTGGATTGCTTGATGATTATATGGTGGACTTGATGGTAAGGCGGTTACGTGCAGCCATTACCAATGAAGTCCCTGATGGTGCTCCGTTAAAATTACCTGCCGGAATATTGGGACCAAAAGTTTTATTGATCAATGAACTTGCGGGGTCGGGTGGTGATTTCTTTCCATGGATCTTCCGCCAGCAAAAAGTAGGTCCATTGATTGGTACACGTACATGGGGTGGATTGGTAAAATCATCTGTTCATTATGGCTTTACAGATGGTGGCGCCATGACAGCACCCGACAATGCCATTTTTGATCCGAGAGAAAACAAATGGGTGGGAGAAAATATGGGTATAGCACCCGACATTGAACAAAAAATAACTGCACAGGCAGCATCAAAAGGCAGGGACCTGCAGTTAGAAAAAGGCGTTGAAGAAGCATTGAAACTGCTGGAAAAAGAACCCATGCCGGTAATAAAGAAACCGCCTTATTCTACACCGACGAAGAGGAATTAAAAATGAAAAATGAAAAGGTAAAAAGGTGTTCGTTAGAGCACCTTTTTGTTTATCTTGATTAAAACAATGATTTTATTCTTCAATTTATTAAAAATAAAATTCTTCTTAAATTAGAGACTTAGAGGACACGTAGGACTTGTCGCCAGAGTCGCCAATGTCCCCTGAAAAGCAAAATTTTAGCACAATGCCAAATACCAACAATAACAACGAAGGCTTTATACCAAAGCATGGTGGTTACCGGAATTTAATTAGCTATCAAAAGTCAGAGATTGTTTATGATGGCACCATTTACTTTACCAATCGTTTTTTAAAAAAATATGACAGAACTATAGATCAGATGGTGCAGGCAGCGAGGTCGGGAAAGCAAAACATTGCCGAAGCCAGCATGGCATCGGCAACATCAAAAGAAACAGAAATAAAACTCACTAATGTAGCCCGTGCCAGCTTAGAAGAATTATTAATAGATTACCAGGATTATTTGAGAACCCATAAATTAAAGCAATGGGAAAAAGATAATAGGCTATCTCTTCGATTCACTGAGTTAAATAAAACTTCAAATGCCACTTATGAAACTTTTAAGAAAGGAATTGAAAATCCCGAAGCTGAAATATGTGCCAATATCATGATTTGCCTGATTAAAGTGACTACCTATTTGCTGACGCAACAAATTAAATTTTTGGAACAAGCTTTTATTAACGAAGGAGGCTTAAGGGAAAGAATGACAAAAGCGAGAATAAATCAAAGAAATAAAAAATAACAGTACATAAGAAAACCATTTTTAATTTATAAGTTAATAAACAATTTATAAAACATAAACCCTCTCCCCTCACTCCTCCACCACCTGTGCTATTTCATCCACCTTCATATGTGCATTGCGCATAGATATACTTCTGGCAACAGTGCCTGCAAATTCGGCAAATGCAGCTTTTGAAATTTCATCATCACTTATCATAACAGGTATGCCTATATCTCCACCTTCGCGTATGCTTTGTACTAATGGTATTTGTCCTAAAAATGGTAAATCATATTCTTCTGCCAATCTTCTTCCTCCTCCTTTTCCAAAAATGAAATACTTATGGTCAGGTAATTCAGCCGGAGTAAAGTAGCTCATGTTCTCTACCAGCCCAATGATAGGTACATTCATCTGTGCCTGTCCAAACATGGCAATACCTTTTTTTGCATCTGCCAGTGCCACATCCTGCGGTGTTGTAACCACCACTACTCCTGTTACCGGTGCTGTTTGCATCATGGTCAAGTGTATATCTCCCGTACCGGGTGGCATATCAATAACAAGGTAATCCAGCTCACCCCATTCCACATCGGTTATAAACTGCCTGATGGCGCTGC
>JACDAZ010000016.1 GCA_013695175.1 Flavisolibacter sp.
GTTTAAAAAGTCTCCTATAAAAGGTGATGAAACAAAAGGCGACCTGGATAAAATATAATACAATGCAAACTCGCGATCTTTCTTATATAATTAATGAATTGGGTGAAGAGCGTGAACATTATTTTAACGCTATTGCTCCGCCCATAATGCAAACCAGCAATTTTGCTTTTGATAAGGTGGCTGATCTGCGTAAAGCTTTTGAAGATGAGATGAGTGGTTACCTGTATAGCCGGGGATTAAATCCAACTGTTGACATTTTAAGAAAAAAATTAGCTGCCCTGGATGAAGCCGAAGATTGCCTTGTTTTTGGAAATGGAGCTGCTGCCATATTTGCTGCCGTAGTGGCTAATGTAAAGGCCGGTGATCATATTATTTCGGTTGAAAAACCTTATACCTGGGCGCAGCGATTGTTTGATATAATACTAAAACGCTTTGATGTAACTACTACCTATATTGATGGAAAAACAATAAGCATTTTTGAAAATGCTTTAAAGGACAATACAACCCTCATTTATCTGGAATCTCCTAACTCATGGAACTTTGGCATACAACCTCTAAAAGATGTTGCTGCATTAGCTAAATCAAAAAATATTGTAACGGTGATAGACAATAGTTTTTGTTCACCTCTATATCAGAAGCCAATTACAATGGGTATTGACCTTTCCATGCAAACAGCAACAAAATATATTGGCGGGCATAGCGATACATTAGGAGGTGTTTTAAGAGGCTCACACGAAATGATCAGTAAAATATTTAATTGCGAATATTTAACTGCAGGGAATGGTATCTCACCTTTCAATGCCTGGCTCTTGATAAGAGGTTTACGGACATTGCCACTGCGTTTGGAAAGAATTTCAAAAACTACTTTAGAAGTATTCAATTATTTAAAGCAACATCCTAAAATTGATAATATCATTTTTCCCTTTGATGAAGAATTTGAGCAGTATGAATTAGCTAAGCAGCAAATGAGCGGCGCCTGCGGGTTAATGACATTTACGTTAAAAGAGGGCACTTGCGAAATGATTACCCGATTCTGCGAATCCCTAAAACATATAATGATGGCAGTTAGCTGGGGTGGCCATGAATCTCTTATTTTACCAAAATGTGCCGGTATACCACCAACTGATTTTGATGCTTCCAATATAGAACATCAGTACATAAGGTTGTACTGTGGATTAGAAGATCCTATGTACCTTATTGAAGATTTACAACAAGCTTTAGATAAATTATAGTTGACTCTTCATTGTCATAATTACAAAGAACAGTCACTGGTTAGAAACAGTTAAATTTGTCAGAACCTGAATTAAAATATGAATTTTGGAGTAATAGGAAGTGGTAGCTGGGCAACAGCACTTGTAAAAGTTTTAGCAGATAATAATAATAAGGTTAACTGGTGGATCCGTAATCCAAAAACCATACAATACATACGTAACAGGCGGCACAATCCGCAATATTTAAGTTCCGCTTATTTTGATGTTTCGTTATTGAACATTGCAGATGATATCAATGAAGTTGTACGTGCTTCAGATGTTTTAGTATTGGCGGTGCCTTCTGCATATATAAAAGAAGTGCTTGAGCAGATAGATGTAAACCTGTTGAAGGATAAGAAAATTGTATCTGCAATAAAAGGAATTGTTCCGGATGCTGATGTTTTACTAAACGATTACCTGCAGCAGCAATACCATATTCCTTTGCAAAATTATTTTGCTTTATTAGGACCCTGTCATGCAGAAGAGGTGGCATCTGAAAAATTATCTTACCTCACCTTTTCAGGCGTTGATACTGTGATGACAGAAAAAATCAGCCATTATTTTAAAACGCCGTACATCAATACCATCACCAATGAAGATATACTTGGGGTACAGTATGCAGCAGTACTAAAAAATATTTATGCTCTGGGTGCCGGTATCGCACATGGACTGGAATATGGTGATAATTTTTTGAGTGTTTATATTGCCAATAGTGCAGATGAGATGGCCGGTTATTTAAGAAAAGCAGGTATACAGG
>JACDAZ010000031.1 GCA_013695175.1 Flavisolibacter sp.
TTTGTTTTGTGTAGTGGCGTACCTACCTCTGACGGTTCTACAAGCCAACGCCACCCCTCGTAATAGCCGTCGCAAGCTTCCCTAAAGCGATCGGGACCCTTTCCTTTCCTTACGACTCTCCCGTTTCGGTATATTCAAATTTAAAATCTTCAGGGACAAGTAGCAGAAGTTATTACATTGCTTCCCAATTGATAAGTTCCCGGTAATATTGACACAGTCCCAAAGTATTTTAAATTAATACAGCGAAATGTTCCTGTAAAAGCTATACTTTTCCTCAAAAACATAATAAAAAAAATGGTTTGTAAACAGGATAGCAGATGGATAATTTGCATGCTAAAAAGTGGAAATGATTTATATTTAAATACATAATCACTACATCAATTACCGGCTTATGAGATAAAAATAAATATGATCAAAAATAAAAGCCATAAAAAGAATTTGTCTCCGGCACAGCGTGAAGAAATTCTCAAAACATTAAAAACACGTTTTGAAGAAAACATGAATCGCCATAAAGGAGTTGAATGGCAAAAAGTACAGGCGAAGCTTGATACTGCAACAGGCGCAGAAAAACTTTGGTCACTAAATGAAATGGAAAGAACCGGGGGAGAACCGGATGTGGTGGTTTCGATAGCAAACGGGAATGATAAAAAACAAGGTGAATTTATTTTTATTGATTGTTCTGAAGAAAGTCCTAAGGGACGCAGAAGTATTTGCTATGACCGTGAAGCACTGGATTCAAGAAAGGAACATAAACCAAAAGATAATGCAATTGATATGGCAGATGCCATGGGTTTGGAAATATTAACGGAAGAGCAATACAGGGAACTACAGAAATTTGGAAATTTCGATACCAAAACGTCAAGCTGGGTGAAAACCCCTTCTGAAATAAGAAAACTGGGTGGTGCATTATTTTGCGACCGCCGGTACAACACTGTTTTCCTGTACCACAATGGAGCGCAGTCTTATTATGGCTCCAGGGCATTTCGTGGATTATTGAGATTATGATGTGTAAAAATTAAGGTTAGAATTAAGCTAAACTCCTGAATGTTAATAAACAATGTTTTAAAAGGTAATGAAGGTCAAAGTTGATTTTCCTGTATTGTTGTACCAATTTTTACAACTGAAAGTTCTATACACATTGCTTAATCTCCAAACTTTTATTATTTTTTCACCCCCATGAAGATTCAAAAACTACAACTACCAATAATTTTTCTAATAACCAGTTTAATTATAACCGGTTGGTCCTGTAATAAAATTACTGTTGATAAAAACAACAATCTCCAGGGATATGCAGATTCGCAGGTTGTGGGTACCTGGAAAATAACATCAATAAACTCTGATAAAGCTTATGACTGGAACGGTGACGGAGTAACAGAAACAGATGTTTTTTCAACTTATGATGATTGTAAAAAAGATAATTCGTACCAATTTTTAAGCGATAAAAATGGAATTTATAAATTAAGCTGCAACAACACACTTGATGGTACATGGGATATACTGGATACAAAAATCCTGGTATGGATACCACAGGGATCTTTTGCATATAATGAAGAATTGGACAACATGACCAGCATCAGCTTTAACACTATTCGCAAAGAAGTATTTACAACAGGGCAAGTTTATACCATAATTACCAAATGGGAAAGACAGTAATTTTTACCATTTATCATAATTACAAAAATCAATTACGTAATAGTATATCACTAAATAATTTTTTGTTTAAATTACTTATGAAATTATTTAGCTCTTCATGCGTAAAATTATATTGGGGTTAGCTGTTAGTTTAGATAGTTATATTGAAGGACCTAATGGGGAATATGACTGGTGCTTTACAGATCAGGACTATGGAATGTCTGATTTTTTTAAACATGTCGACGCAATGTTTATTGGAAGAAAATCCTATGAATTAACCCAGTCTATGGACGACACTGCTATGGCCGGTTTTCCAAAGCTTAAGGAATACGTTTTTTCAACAACTATAAAAGAAGTAAAGCAAGGTGCAATTTTAATTAGTGGAGATATAGAAACTAAGGTGAAAAGAATAAAAAATGAAACAGGTAAAGATATATGGTTGTTTGGCGGAGCAAGTCTTACCACTACCCTGTTAAACCTGGGACTAATTGATGAACTATGGTTGTCTGTACATCCTATAATTCTGGGTAGCGGAAAACCTCTATTCAGCAATATAAAAAACAGGGTTATCTTAACCTTAATCAACTCTAAAACCTATTCAACAGGCTTGGTTTCATTAACTTATAGTTTTGATAAGTAACAACATTTTCTTATTTACATACACAACACCATAACCCGCAGTTATTTATTACTTGAAGGAAGAATTTAAAATTAATTTTATGTTCAATTTTCTATTCGCAAAAAATTAAAGAAAATGAATACCGGGGAAAAAACTTCAATTACCATAAGTACAACAGTAAATGCTCCTGTAAAAACAGTGTGGGATTATTTTTCAAATCCTGATCATATCACCAAATGGAATTTTGCATCGGATGACTGGCATTCACCTAAAGCCGAAAATGATCTTAGAGCAGGTGGAAAATTTTCATCAAGAATGGAAGCCAAAGATGGCAGCTTTGGTTTTGATTTTAGTGGAGTTTATGATGAAGTTAAACCACATGAATTAATAGCTTATACGCTTGAAGATGGAAGAAAAGTAAATGTAAGTTTTGAAGAATCAGGTTCCGGAACTACTATAGTTGAAACTTTTGAATCAGAAACGACCCATTCTTATGAAATGCAAAGAGATGGTTGGCAAGCCATATTAAACAATTTTAAAAAATATGTAGAAGCCTCTGAAAAATAAATAAACTTTTAGCAAGCGACTTCATTAAAAACTTCTTCTGTTTTTTTTAATATGCTTTATTTAGAAGCACTATACTTAAGCAATAATAAAGAACACAAAACAAATGACTTTATTAAATTTGATAATTAAGGATTTGGTGGCAAATTTTACCTTCAATATTAGAGCAATTAATGAAAGACCCTGCCAGATCAGAAAAGGTGACCAAAGCTTTTTTACAAATGAGAAAATTTGAAATTAACAAATTACTAAATGCCTGAAAAAAGAATCTCACCAAAACTAATATCAATAGTATGAGTCAAAAATTTGAAACATCAAAAAACTCAGGAGCACATTTTCAATTAAGCAGGTTAGCTGGATCCTGGAAAGGAACCACCAAAACATGGTTTGATC
>JACDAZ010000040.1 GCA_013695175.1 Flavisolibacter sp.
TAATAAATCATCCCTACGTGTAGATGATGCTACAAGATCAATAGCAGGGAATACTCTTCTGTTAGCCAAACGCCTGTCAAGCTGAAGCTCCATATTACCTGTACCCTTAAATTCCTCAAAAATAACCTCATCCATTTTGCTGCCTGTATCTACAAGGGCTGTGGCAATTATAGTTAAGGAGCCACCATTTTCAATTTTACGTGCAGCTCCAAAAAATTGCTTTGGCTTTTGCATGGCGTTGGCTTCCACACCACCTGAAAGAACTTTTCCTGAAGCGGGGGCAACTGTATTATGGGCCCTTGCCAAACGGGTTATAGAATCTAAAAGAATAACTACATCGTGCCCGCACTCTACCAGTCTTTTAGCTTTTTGTAAGGCGATGGTAGAAACTTTTACGTGTTTTTCTGCAGGCTCATCAAAGGTTGAAGCTATAACTTCTGCCTTTACACTTCGTTCCATATCTGTAACTTCCTCTGGTCTTTCATCTACAAGAACTATCATCAGGTAGCACTCAGGGTGGTTTTCCGCAATAGCATTTGCTACCGCCTTTAGCAACATTGTTTTACCAACTTTAGGCTGGGCTACAATCAAACCTCTTTGACCTTTACCAATGGGGGTAAAAAGATCCATCATCCTTGTGCTGTAATTATCACCTCTGGTTACCAGGTTTAATTTTTCAAAAGGAAAAAGTGGTGTCAGGTAATCAAATGGAACCCTGTCTCTTACCTCTTCCGGGCTTTTTCCATTAATACTTTCAACTTTTAGTAATGCAAAATATTTTTCTCCTTCTTTTGGTGGTCGAACAGATCCATAAACTGTATCGCCTGTTTTTAATCCAAATAATTTAATCTGGGAAGGAGACACATAAATATCATCCGGGGATGATAAATAATTATAATCTGATGACCTTAGAAAACCATAACCATCAGGCATCATTTCTAATACACCTTCAGCTATAATAATTCCATCAAATTCTATATTAAACTGTTGTTCACGCTGTTGTTCGCGTTTTTGAGGAAAAAATTTATTTATTTGTTGACCGCGTTCAGGAGGAATAATAATATCTTCTTTTTCCCCGGCTTGTTCAACAGGTGCAGTTGAAACCGTTTCGGGAACTTCATTGTTAATTTTTTCGGGCTTTAAAGTTTCCGTTTCTGTAATTTCTTCGGTGTCAGTTTTTTTCTTTGGTTTTTTTGTACGATCATCTTTTTTAACTACTCCGGCTTTTTTTAATTGCTTTTTTTCTTCTGGTGCCGAAGTGTCTTCAACAATTGCTTCTTCTACCGAATTGGCTGTAGTAGCCTTAACAATGCGTTTTCGTTTAGGCTTTTCTTTAGTAGCATCTTTATTTTCAGCCCCTGCAACAGCCTGCTTATCTAAAATTTTATAAACAAGCTCTTGTTTATTCATTTTTTTGGCACCTTCAATACCAAGTTCTTCTGCAATATCCAGTAATTCCGGAACAAGCATGTCGTTCAACTGCAAAATGTCGTACATAGTGAATTGTAATTTTAAAGACCTTATTAGGCTACGATCCTTACCAAATGATTTGTGTTATTGAATGGAATTTTTGAAAAACATCCGGTTGTTGTGAGTAATAAGGGAATGGGCTCTCAACGGTTTCCGATGCAAGTATACAGCAAAATTGATAAAATCAAAAATTTTTTAGCCTTTACTTCAATGATCAAGTGAGCAATAATCGTGCAATTATTGCTTTTGTAAGCTGTTATCTTTGCCCCTTTAAATAAAAAAGATGTTCAATAAAAGAACTAAAATTAGTGACGTTTTAGAAGCGCAGCCCAACAATCAACAAATAGTTGTAATGGGTTGGGTGAGAACTTTTAGAAATAACCAGTTTGTAGCTTTAAATGACGGATCAACAAATAATAACCTGCAAGTAGTATTAGAATTAAATAAGTTTAAAGATGATCTTTTAAAAAGAATGACAACCAGTGCAGCATTGAAGGTAACCGGGGAGTTAGTTCCTTCACTTGGAAAAGGACAAAAAGTGGAATTAAAAGCTTCTCACGTAGAAATATTAGGAGATAGTGATGCAGATAAATATCCGCTTCAACCGAAAAAGCATAGTCTTGAGTTTTTAAGAGAAATAGCGCATTTAAGATTTAGAACGAACACATTTGGCTCTATATTCAGAATAAGGCATTCACTGGCTTTTGCGGTACATAAATTTTTTAACGATAAAGGGTTTATTTATTTACACACTCCTATTATAACAGCTTCAGATGCTGAAGGAGCGGGCGAAACTTTTCATGTAACCAATTTTCCGCTTGAGGCCATTCCAAAAACAAAAGATGGAGAGGTTAATTATGCTGATGACTTTTTTGGCAGACCAACAAATTTAACCGTAAGCGGCCAGTTGGAAGGGGAGTTAGGGGCAACAGCTTTTGGAGATATATACACTTTTGGACCCACCTTCCGAGCAGAAAACTCAAATACCGCCAGGCACCTTGCCGAATTTTGGATGATAGAACCTGAGATGGCTTTTTGTGATCTTGAAGACAATGCAAATCTTGCCGAAGAATTTATTCAATACCTTATAAAATATGTGATGGAGCGTAATGGAGATGACCTTGAGTTTTTGAGGCAACGATTAATTGAAGAAGAAAAACAAAAGCCCCAACAGGAGCGCTCTGAAATGGACCTGATTCAAAAACTTCAGTTTGTAATAGACAATAAATTTGAAAGGGTTACTTATACAGAGGCCATTGATATTTTACTACAGTCTCCTGCCTATAAAAAAAAGAAATTTCAGTACGATGTTAGCTGGGGTATAGATATGCAAAGTGAACATGAGCGATACCTGGTGGAAAAGCATTTTAAAAAACCGGTTATAGTAATGAATTATCCAAAGGAGATCAAAGCTTTTTATATGCGCCAAAATGATGATGGGAAAACCGTTGCGGCCATGGATATATTGGCTCCTGGAATAGGTGAAATTGTAGGAGGTTCTCAAAGAGAAGAAAGATTGGATAAACTGGTAGCCAGGATGAAAGAAATGAATGTGCCAACAGAAGAATTATGGTGGTATTTGGATATCAGGCGTTACGG
>JACDAZ010000506.1 GCA_013695175.1 Flavisolibacter sp.
AGCCTTTCCCTCTCCTCCATATCTCTTTTTCAATTTAAAAATTACAACCAGCAGGATTTTGATTTTACTGAACGCATTGTTGGCATATGCGGCAAAATCGGAAGGGGTAAAACCAACCTGCTGGATGCCATTCATTATTTATGTTTTACAAAAAGCTATTTCAGCAGGCAGGATCAGTTGGCAGTGCAACATGGTTACCAGGGATTTCGCATACAGGGTAACTTTATTTTAAGAGATGAAAAAGAAAAAGCTGTTTGTATAGTACGTGAAACCGGTAAAAAGGAATTTTCGGTAAATGATGAACTCTACACCCGTTTTTCAAAACATATAGGTAGGTATCCTTGTGTGGTGATAGCACCCGATGATGTGCAACTGATTATTGGTAACAGTGATGACAGGAGAAAATTTATTGATACCCTTCTTTCCCAACTGGATCATGCTTACCTGCAAAGTCTTATTAACTACACAAGAATACTGCAGCAACGTAATTCTTTTTTGAGAAACTACAATGAAGGTTATGGAAATAAAGATCTTTCTGTTTTAGATATTTTAGATGAACAACTGGTTAAAGAAGGTAATGTAGTTTTTAATAAACGAAAAGAATTTCTGCTTCAGTTTCTGCCATCAGTCAAACAATTGTATAATGAAATTGCTCAAACCTATGAACCTCTCAATTTAATTTTCGAAAGTGAGTTGTTGCAAAATGATTTTCCGGAACTTCTTACCTATAACAGGCAAAAAGATTTATTGATTCAAAGAACATCTTCCGGTATTCACCGGGATGACCTGCTTTTTAGTTTAGCAGAACAAGCTTTTAAATCCATTGCCTCGCAGGGACAAAAGAAAAGTTTATTGTTTGCCTTAAAACTGGCAGAACTGGAAGTGATCAAAAAAGAAAAAAGATTATCTCCACTACTTTTACTGGATGATGTTTTTGAAAAGCTGGATGAAGAAAGAATAACAAATTTATTAATGCAGGTAAGTGCGGATGAAGACTGCCAGATTTTTATTACCGATACCAATTGTGGTCGATTAAAAGAAAAGCTGTCTAACCTTGAAAAAAATTTCCAACTGATCGAATTAAAAATGTAAAATGCAAAAGTAAAAACTCCTGCACTGTAAGCTTTTCCATTTTTCATTTTTACTTTTTCATTTTGACTTACTTTCGCTTTATGGGACAGGTTTCTATAGGTGATGCTATTCAGCAATTTTTAAAAGGCAGCAGGCTAAAAGGCGATATACAAGCCTTACAAATAGAAGAACTTTGGGAAAAGCTGATGGGAAAAACTATAGCCCGCTATACTTCTAAAATCTATATCATCAATCAAACTCTTTTTATTACAACTTCTGTTGCTCCACTAAAACAAGAACTTAGCTACCAGAGGGAAAAAATAAAGCTTCGTGTTAACGAAGCCTTAGGTGCCAAAACAATACAGGATGTAGTGATCAATTAATCCCATAAATAATTTTGTTGTTCTTCCATTTCATCAAAAATGGCCTTGCGTTTTAGCAATACCTGCTTGATAAGGTCGTGCGATGATAGTACACCTTTAAATGAAAAACGTTCATAAATGGCCAGGTGTCGCATATTATACTTTTCCATGAGCTGCATGCAATGCTCCAATGAATCACTCATGGTGGCTACAGGTAAATAAGTACTCATAAAATCTTTTACAATAGCAGTATCTAACCTGCCGGACTGGTAAATTATTTTACATACAATATCATGTTCCGTAAGCACACCTACAAAACGATCGTCTTCCAATACAATTAAATGATCTACATTTTCTGCCTGCATTTGATGCAATGCATCGGTAATGGAACGGTTGGGTGAAATAGTATTAAACTGGGGATATTTGTGACGTAAAACATCAGCAACTCTTTCCATGGATTTGATTTTTATTTTAAGGTCAATAAATAAAATAGGAAGAGTACGAATGCGATTCTCTTAAAATTAAATTTTTTCTTTTGTATTTAGAAGCTGAACCGGTGTTAATTTTTTATGATTATTATCAGTTTCCGGTTCGTATGCGAGGGTCTACAATTCCGTATAATATATCAGCCAAAATATTAATCAAAATAAAAAACGTAGCAGAAACAAGTACAGAACCCATTACAACCGGGAAGTCCAATTTTTCCAAAGCTTCAACGGTTACTTTACCAATGCCTTTCCATCCAAAAATGTATTCTATAAAAAAAGCACCGGCTAACAGTTCGGCAAACCAACCTGTAACAGCAGTTATAACCGGGTTTAATGCATTATGCAAAGCATGTTTCCAGATAACTCTTGATTTACTCAATCCCTTTGCGTACGCAGTACGTATAAAATCCTGGTCAAGAACATCCAGCATGGAGCTTCGGGTTAATTGTGTAATAATGGCCAGGGGACGAATACCTAAAGTAATGGCTGGCAGTATTAAATTTTGAAGTGTTAACCGCTTCTCCCCTGTTTCCACATCAATATCAAACCAGCTACCGGTAATGTGAAGTCCCGTCCAGTCACTTAAGACAAATCCAAAAATGTAGGCTATAATAATTCCTAAAAAAAATGATGGTGCTGATATACCTAATATGCTTGCAAAAACAGCCGATGTATCCATCCAGGTATTTTGTTTTACTGCAGCCAGCACACCAAGTGGGATACCAATAACTATGGCAATAAGCATGGCCGCAGCAGCCAATATTAATGTGCCCGGTAATGCTTCCATTAAAGTGGCACCTACCGATTTTTTGGTTTGATAAGATTTGCGCAGGTAAGGAAGTTTTATTCCAACCTTTGTTTCTCCACCCACAAAAAAACCTGACAGTTCTTTTGTATCAATTTCATTTTGTGTATGAATGCTTAATGGTGAAACATCATTAAGGTAAAAAATAAACTGCTTCCACTTTGGCTGATCAAGATAAAGCTCCTTTCTTATATTTTCCTGGGTTGTTTTATCACCTGTTTGTCCCATCACCAATCTTGAAGGATCACCAAAACCCTGGAACAAAAAGAACACCAGCATGATAACGCCTATCAAAACAAATAAACCATAAAACAGCTTTTTTGTGATGTATGAAAGCATTGGTTTTACAATTTTGGAATCAGTTGATCCATTTGCTTATAGCTTAATTTTTCTGATACCGTGCCTTGTTTTAATAAAAATATAGTCGGATTGGTTCGGGCTGCTGTTTTAACTGCTGTATTATCGGTACTGTAAACAGGGAGGTCGGTTAAATTTTGTGATGCAAAATATTGTTCTGCCCTTCGTGGATCAGCTGTGGCAACTACAGTTGTAATATTTTTTTGTTTTGCCTGTTCATATACAGTTTTAAAATCTTCAATCCAGCTGGATGGATTTTTATTGAAATTTTCTATAAATAAAATAACAGCTATAGGTGCTTCTAAAACCTCCTGGGTGGCATCTGCTCCCGAAGTGGAGTTTAAAGAAAAACTTTTTATTGGTGGTTCTGCATTACCTTTTCTAACCAGTTTCTGTGTTCTGTCTACAAATGTGTACTGATCCAGGTCTGCCGGTAAGTCATTTGGAGAAAACTCGTATTCCTTATCATCTTTTTTATAAATAAATTTCATGGCAAAACTGTCCTGAATGGCATTGGGTGGAATTTTCATTTGCTCCTGTATATTGTTGCCTTTTTTAAATGGAAGGCAATCAACAACGGGTAAATAATTTAAAACATACCATTGAAAGGCAAGTGTCAGTAACAAACTTCCAGCTATAATTACTGAATTTATCCTTCGTGTAAATAAAGGTTCTATATAACGCTGGAAAGCAATTAAAAAACCAATCAGAATCAGTAAAAGAACATCTTTCAAAAAAGAGGTCATGGGTGTAATAGGAATACAATCACCAAAGCAACCACAGCTTTTAAATTTACCTGACCAGTAAGCATATGCGGTTAAAAAAGTAAAAAAGATAATGAGAAGTAAAAGCAGGTTCAACACAAATTTTTTGCGCCATCCAATCCATAGTGCTACACCGGCAATAATTTCTAACGTGATCATGATTATGGAAAGCGCCAGCGAATATTCATGAAAAAAATGAAAAAGACTAATAAGTACATCTTTTAGAAAAAAACGGGATGCATGTAAGGAAGCATTCCACACTTCAAAAAACTCCTGCATTTTATAACTCAATCCTAAAGGATCATTGGCTTTTACAAGACCGGAAAGAATAAAAAGAAGACCTACAAAAATGCGGACAATGTTTACAGCAATTCTCATTCAAAAAGGGTTATTCACTGCTTAAGATTAATGCGAAAACAGCGTAATTAATAATATCAAAATAGTTTGCATCAATTCCTTCGCTCATGATGGTTTTACCATCGTTGGATATAATTTGCCTGATGCGTTGCAATTTCATTAAAATAAGATCAACAAAACTTTGCTGGCTCATACTTCGCCAGGCCTCACCATAATCATGATTTTTTTGTTCCATCAATTGTTTGGCTGCATGAAACTGCGCATTATACAGAGCAACTGCTATATCGGTATCCAGTTCTTCAGGAGCATCTTTTTCAATATGCATCTGAATATTACCAATGATAGCATAGTTGACTATACCGATCCACTCTCCTTTTATATCATCATCAACTCTTTGTTGTCCTTTCTCCTGAATGGTTCTTATTCGCTGTGCCTTTATATAAATTTGATCCACTATAGAAATAGTGCGTAGTACCCGCCATGCCGTACCATAGTCTTTTGTTTTTTTTGTGAAAATCTCCCTGCACTTCTCAATTACTTCGTTATACTGTTGTTCTGTTTTGATTTCAGGAACTTCTTGCATCAGGTTCTTAATATTGATTTACATTAGCTTCAAATGTACAAACTAACTCATGTTATCAATCAACTGTAAAGGAAGGCTTATAACTTTTGACATTCCTTTAGTTATGGGTATCATTAATACCACGCCTGATTCTTTTTATAAAGGAAGCAGGAAAGAAAATGTTGAAACTGTTATACAAACAGCAGAAAGAATGTTGGTTGAAGGCGCCACTATACTGGATGTTGGTGGACAAAGCACAAGACCCGGAAGTACCAGGGTACCTGTTGATGAAGAATTAAAAAGAACTATTCCGGCTATTGAAGCTATTGCTCATGCTTTTCCCAATGCTTTTATATCTGCAGATACTTTTTATGCAAAAGTTGCAGAGGAAGCTGTTGCCGCAGGTGCTTCAATGATAAATGATGTAAGTGCAGGAAGCGTTGATGATACTTTATTGGAAACTGTTGGCAGGTTAGGTGTACCCTATGTACTAATGCACATGCAGGGCGACCCGCAAACCATGCAACAAAATCCAGTTTATAATAACGTAGTTCTTGAAGTTTTTGATTATTTAAACTTTAAAATAAGATCATTGACTGAAGCTGGTATTAAAGACATTATTATAGATCCCGGATTTGGTTTTGGAAAAACTGCAGAACATAACCTGCAGATATTGCAACAACTGGATTATTTTAAAAAATTAGGTTTGCCGCTTTTAATTGGATTATCACGCAAAGCCACCATTTATAAAACCCTTGGTATAACAGCCGATGAAGCATTAAATGGTACCACTGTCTTGAACACCATTTCGTTATTGAAAGGAGCTGATATTTTACGGGTGCATGATGTGAAAGAAGCCGTTGAAGCGGTGAAGCTGGTGCAGGCATTCAAATACTCTTCAAAAAATAAAGCAGCTTTATAAAAGCTGCCTTACTAAGATCCTTCTACAACATATTGATAATGATGTAAACCTGGATTAAGATAGTCCATAAATAAGGTATGGCTTTGGTAATGGTTTATCGATAATTTTAAAAGGGTTGTGGATTTGGAAAGGATAGTGGATTAAAAACGAGACCACATTATCAATAAAACACCTGTCCTAAGACAGGTGCAAAGTT
>JACDAZ010000111.1 GCA_013695175.1 Flavisolibacter sp.
CCACAGAATCTCCTCAGTTTACTTACTTAAATGCAAATTATGCTTATAACTATGGTGTGGAAGTAGAGGTGAAAAAGAGCCTGGATCAAATGTTTGGTTCTTCATTCCTAAACAAGCTGGCAGTTAATCTGAATGCAGCCTATATATTTTCTGAAGTGGATCTGGGTGAGCAGGCAAGTGCACAAACACGGGTACGTGCCTTACAGGGACAAAGCCCCTATATTGTAAATACCACACTTTCTTATAATGATCTGCAACGTAAATTACTGATGGCAGCTTCTTACAACATCTTTGGCACAAGGCTTTATGCAGTTGGCGATCTTAATACACCGGATATCTATGAAATGCCCCGTCACAGCCTTGACTTTACACTGACTAAAACTTTTAATGCATTTGCATTTAAAGCAGGTGTGCAGGACATTTTGAATTATACATTCAGATTTTATCAGGATACAGACCGTAATGGAAAAGTTTCCGATTCAATAGACAAACCCATTTTTACTTTCAGACGAGGTACACTGTTTAATGCAGGCTTCACTCTTAATCTTTAATTTTTTCAAAATAAAAACCATGAAACGTTCTTTAAAAACTTTAAGTTTTGCATCATTATTTATTGGACTTGCCTTTTCAGCTTGTAAAAAAAGCACTAATGAGATACCGGACCCGGGAACAGATACAGATATTATTGAATTAAGAGGAAACCTTTCTACTCAAACTTTAGTAGCCGGTAAGAAATACTTAATCAAAGGACAAACTTTTGTAAAAAGTGGCCAGACACTGACGCTGGAACCCGGTACAGTGATATTGGGTGAAAAACGTTCAAAAGGAACGCTTATTATAGACCGTGGAGGCAAAATCATGGCCAATGGTACTGCCAATAATCCTATTGTACTGACTTCGGATCAGCGTGAAGGTGATCGTGACCGTGGTGACTGGGGAGGTATCCTGATTCTGGGCAATTCTGCCACTAACCAGGTAGATCCGGCCATAGAGGGAATTGACCCGGCTTCTTATTTTGGCGGCAATCCCGCGAATGTGCAATCATCAAATACAATAAATGATACTGAAAGTTCCGGTTCTTTAAAGTATGTACGTATTGAATTTGCAGGTATTGAATTAACACCCAACAATGAAACCAATACGCTTACAATGGGGGGTGTAGGACGAGGTACTGTCATGGAGTATATAATGGCTTCTTTTGGTGGCGATGACGCCTTTGAATGGTTTGGTGGAACTAACAATGCTAAATACCTGATCTCTTATGCTACGTGGGATGATGATTTTGATGTGGATTATGGCTGGTCTGGTAATGTGCAATTTGGTCTTGCTGTTCGTTATCCTTCTTATGCTGATCAATCAGGTTCCAATATTTTTGAAATGGATAATGGACCGAATGATAATGATGTACAACCTTATACTACGGGTACTTTCTCAAATATCACAGGTATTGGCCCTATCAGAACGGGCAGCACCACAGGTAATTCCAACTTTCAGCATGCCATAGACTTACGTCGCCGCGCTGCTACTTCTATTATGAATTCTATATTTATTGGCATGCCCCGTGGCTTGCGTATGAACCAGGCTTCGGTTGTGGCACAATATCAGGCAGGCAGAGGAGTACTCAATAACAACATCCTGGTAGCACCTGCTGCACCAAATGATTATTTCGCCGGTTCAGGAGTAAATGTGGCAGATGTGAAATCCCTTTGGGAAGCTACTAACACCACCATAGCTGGCCCTATCAATGATGCTACCTTTAGTACCTTAGGAATAAATACCAATATAGTATTTTCTCCAGGTCAGGTAGTTACTAACTATCCTACAGCTCCGGGTTTTACAGTTACTTCGGGTACTCTTGCAACTGGAGCTTCTTTTAGCCATGCAAAATTCAGTGAGCCAAACAGAACCGGTTTCTTTGAGAACGTAAACCATATTGGTGCTTTCGGATCAACAAACTGGGCAGCAGGTTGGGCTGAATTCAGACCGGTGGATAAAGCATATTAAAATTATTTAGATTAACGTTCGAAGAGGTCCGCATTAAACCGGATCTCTTCGGATTTTATATTGTCCCGGCATATGTTTAAAGTATTTACCGCAATTTTATTTTCAACACTCCTGGTTTTATCGTGTACCTCTGAAAAAATGGATTATGGCGCTGATAAACAATTTAAAGCACAGGAAATAGCTTTTATTAAGAATAATTTAATACGCTACATTGGACGTCTTCCTAACAAGGGCAGCCATAAAACTAAATTCGATACCTCCTTTAATAACTATTATACTAAACTGGCTGAGGAACATGACCTCAAATTATACCGGCACGATAAGAAAACCGGACGTTCTTATTTTTTCATCACCCGATTAGCCCCTTCGCTCCAGGAAAAATTTGTGGGCATTGGCGGTTGGTACAGGGAAGATGAATCTGGAAAAATTGAAGAAATGGAGGAAATTTTTCGTACATGGAAGATGCCGATGGATGATCTGATGAAAAAAGCGGAATTTCTTTTCCCATTGATGCTGAAACAAGAAGACCTCTCCCCCTATTATACTATTAATTTAAATAATGACTTTATCATAGAGTTTCCGGATAAAGACACTTATTACGATAAAAATCAACGGCGCTGGATTTCAAAGAGAAAAGATTTTGAACTATACTATGATAGAAAAGAAAAAGCAAATGCTGCCCGCTTACCGGAAAGTGAAAGCCTGATCCCATAAAAAAACACCGGTAGAAACCGGCGTTGTACATGAGAAAAAATTGATTGCTGTTGCAAAGACAACACTTGTATGTAAACTAAATGTGAATTATGCATCAATTAAAAATGATTTTATTAATTTTTATAAGTCATAATTTCTTAAAAATTACTTAACCTGATTAGAAGATAGATCATTTATTAAAAAGATAATTTGTAGGCAAATCTTCACGTAATGAAACTTCCGTTTAAAGTAAAAATTGGATCTGATTTTCCGGTTGAATACGACATTTATAAATTTTCTGAAGTTGTTTATTT
>JACDAZ010000119.1 GCA_013695175.1 Flavisolibacter sp.
CTGAGTGTTTTTCCAGAAGTGGTTAATCAGCAGAAAGATCTTAAAATAGTATTCACTTCAATTCATGGAACAGGAATAACATTGATACCGCAAGCCTTAAAAAATTTAGGTTTTGAAAACGTACATATTGTAGAAGAACAGGCAACACCGGATGGAAATTTTTCAACAGTAGTTTATCCAAATCCTGAAGAAAGTGAAGCCATGAGCATGGGCTTACAAAAAGCTGAAGCCTTGGATGCTGATATTTTATTAGGAACAGATCCGGATGCAGACAGGGTAGGGATTGGTGTAAAAGATGCCAATGGTAAATGGACATTAATGAATGGAAACCAAACTGCAGTATTGGCATTTAATTATATGATGGAAAGCCGTAAGGAAAAAGGTGTAGCTACTCCCAAAGACATGGTTGTAAAAACAATTGTAACAACTGATATGATAGATGCTTTGGCTGCTGCTTACGGGGTGCAATGCTATAATGTGCTTACCGGTTTTAAATGGATTGCCGAATTGATAAAAGAAAAAGAAAATGAAGAAAATTATGTAATAGGTGGGGAAGAAAGTTATGGTTTAATGATTGGATCTAAAATAAGAGATAAAGATGCTGTTTCTGCTGTTACAATATTATGCGAAATGGCTGCGTATGAAAAAAGTAAAGGAAAGAGTTTATATGATAAGCTTCTTGATCTTTATATAGAGTTTGGATGTTACCAGGAATCATTAATATCTATCACCAAGAAGGGTATGAATGGTCAGCAGGAAATTGCTGAAATGATGGAGCGTTTTCGTAAAGAACCTCCTGAAACATTAGGTGGAAGTAAGGTTACGGGTTTATATGATTATCAAAAGCAAGAGCAAAAAGATCTTGTTTCAGGTAATGTTTCTGTAATCACTCTTCCAAAATCTAATGTTTTACAATTTATTTTGGAAGATGGAAGTAAGATTAGTGCCAGGCCCTCAGGTACAGAACCTAAAATAAAATTTTATTTCAGTGTAAATGCACCTTTGACAAATAAGAATGATTATGAAAGGGTGAAAGAAGGGTTGCAGCAAAAAATAGAGGAAATAATAAAAGATCTGAAGCTTGACTAAAAAAAAAGTGCCCTGGTTGGAACACTTTCTTCTTTAGGCGGATGGACTTAATATTTTTATTGAGTAATTACCTGTTTTGTTACACAAAGAAAAAGCATTTCTATAGTCGCTTTAAAAGGTTTCGCTGAATGCGCTAATTCACCCGATGAACCTGCTTAACTTCTGCGTTTAAAGGAAGGGATGATCCTGGGGACTTGTGTTTGGTAATTTGTATAGGCGGTTCCAAACTCCTTTTGCAACTTCTGTTCTTCAAATGCAGTTCCTATTAGTGTATAAACTGTAATGATAATATTAGCTATTAAAAGCGATATTAGCGGGACGAGGATAAACAAGCCCCATATAAATAAAAATGTACCTAAATAAAGCGGGTGACGCACATATTTGTGTACACCATCAATTCTTAATGCATTTGGTGTCGGTTCTTCTGAAATAAGTGTTTTTATGCCACTCAGGCTCATAAAGTATTTTTTTATGCTTACAAGCATAATCAGAAGCCCTGCTATCATGGTACTAAAACCAATAATTAATAATAAAGGAGTAACAGCAAAAAGATGTACAGATGAAATAATTATCTGGTAGTAAATTATAAAAACAAATCCTGCAAAGGCAAAAAGCGTGTAAAACAGCCTGTAGTACTTAAAGCTTTTCTGCAATTTTTTTTCTGCACATTTTTTTACTGTACCACTTGCTAATACTGAATGCAGAATACAATATAGAATCCACATAAAAGCTAAAAGCAAATGTTGTGTGAGCATGAGGTAAAAATAATTTCTTTAGTTAACCCACAGAAAAAACCATGCTCATATCTTTGTTATATGAGGAAGTTCGAGGATACCTACCGTCATAAGGGCTTGCGTAAAAAACTAGTAGAACTAATAAGAAGCAAAGGCATAAAGGATGAAAAAATACTGGATGCTTTGAATAAAATTCCAAGACATTTTTTTTTGGATTCAGCATTTGATGAAGTTGCGTATGAAGACAGGGCTTTCCCCATTGCAGAAAAACAAACGATTTCACAACCATATACTGTTGCTTACCAAACCCAGTTGCTGGAAGTAAAACCTTTTGAAAAAATTTTAGAGATTGGCACAGGGAGCGCCTACCAGGCTTCAGTTTTAGCTGAATTAGGTGCACAGGTTTTTACTATTGAGAGACAAAAAAAATTATATGAAAACAATAAAAGTTTTCAGTTTTTAAAAAAATATACAAACATTAAATTCTTTTATGGTGATGGTTACGAGGGGTTACCTACATACGCACCTTTTGATAAAATTTTAGTTACAGCTGCCGCACCGGAAATACCGTCAAAACTGGTGCAACAACTAAAACCAGGAGGCATGATGGTAATACCGGAAGGTACAGGCGAAGTACAATTAATGAAAAGAGTAACCAAATTAGAATCAGGTGAAATAAAAATTGAGATCTTTGACAGATTTAGTTTTGTACCTATGTTAGAGGGAAAAAAAGATTAAGTATCAATCATTATTAATCTTTCTCTTTATAGTTTAACTTCAAACTCAACTTCAAATATTCTAACCCTGCTTATGCGTGTTTTCTGGTTTTTATTTTCTACAATACTTACAATAGCACTGATTATTATTTTAGATATGAAATGGGGGGCAGTTCCTCCTCTTGGCAAGTTTTTAAGTCCCCAGCAAGGTTTCTGGCAAAATGCTGAATCTGTAAATCATGATTATAATCAGCACATAATTATTGAGGGTTTAAAAGGAAATGTAAATGTACATTTTGATGAACGGTTAGTGCCACACATTTTTGCCGAAAGTGATGAAGATGCATTTTATGTACAGGGATTTATTCATGCAAAATTCCGGTTATGGCAAATGGAATTTCAAACCCATGCAGCTGCCGGCAGAATAAGTGAAATACTAGGAAATGATGAACGATTTATTCGTTACGACAGGGAACAAAGAAGATTAGGAATGGGTTATGCTGCTGAAAATGCATTAGAGGAAATGGAAAAAGACCCTGCCACAAAAATTTCTTCTGATGCTTATACTGCAGGTGTAAATGCCTATATAGCTTCATTAACAGAATCAGAACTTCCTATAGAGTATAAACTTCTTGATTATAAACCTGAAGCCTGGACCAATTTAAAAATTGCATTATTTATTAAACAAATGACCAAAGACCTTGCAGGTTTTGAAAGGGATATAGAATTTACAAATGCAAAATCAGTTTTTAATGTTGATGAAATGAAACTTCTTTTTCCTGAAGTTTCTGATTCTTCTTTACCCATTATTCCAAAAGGAACTGCTTTTGATGTGCCAGGAATAGTTCCTCAAAAACCTGCCGGTGCAGATTCATTATATTTTAAAAAAGACACTGTTATATCAGCTATTGAAATAAATAAACCACTTAAAGCTAATGGAAGCAACAGTTGGGCTTTGAATGGAACACTTACCGCAAGCGGATCACCTATATTATGCAACGACCCGCATTTAAATTTATCCTTACCATCTATATGGTATGAGATGCAAATTGTTACACCTAATATGAATGTGTATGGTGTAACTTTTCCAGGAACACAAAGTATTATTATTGGATTTAATGAACATATTGCATTTGGATTTACCAATGCAGGAAGGGATGTAAAAGATTATTACCAGGTAAAGT
The DNA here is from genome assembly GCA_013695175.1 of Flavisolibacter sp. Lineage (GTDB taxonomy): Bacteria > Bacteroidota > Bacteroidia > Chitinophagales > Chitinophagaceae > Flavisolibacter. Next base: position 3,724 of record JACDAZ010000119.1, read on the forward strand.
TCCGTGATGAGTCAAAAAGAGAATATTGGTTTGACAGTAGCTGGCAAGCTTCACAAATGAGAGTTGAAGCAATAAAAGTTAGAGGAAGTGCTGATATATTGGATACGGTTGCATATACTGTATTTGGTCCTGTAATGTACGATGGTATCTTTTCTTCAGAATCTACAGTTGATAAAGCATTAGCAGTTCGGTGGTCTGCACATGATGCGTCTAACGAACCGGCAATGTGGTTGAAATTAAATAAAGCGCAGAATTACCAGGATTATGAAGATGCTATAAAACTTTTTACTACTCCGGGACAAAACATGTTGTTTGCATCAAAGACAGGCGATATTGCGGTATGGCAACAGGCACAATTTCCTGCAAGATGGGAAGGGCAGGGTCTTTTTATAATGCCGGGTGAGGATAGCAGTTATATGTGGCAGGGCTTTATTCCTCAAATAGAAAATCCTAATATCTTAAATCCATCAAGTGGCTTTATACAAACTGCCAATCAACGAGCTGTTGATGATACGTATCCTTATTTTATTCCCGGAAATTATATTGCCTCAAGAGGAATAGCAATAGAAAAGAGGTTGCAGCAGATGAGGAATGTTACACCAAAAGATATGATGGCCTTACAAATGGATTATCATAGTGTAACAGCTGCAGCTGCTGTTCCGCTTTTTCTTAAGTATACCAATGAAGCAGCATTATCAGATACGGAAAGAAATTTTTTAAATGAAGTAAAGAGATGGGATTTTAATACTACTCCTGATTCAAAAGCAACGACGATTTATCAGGCATGGATGGACAGTCTGGAAAAACTTATCTGGCATGATGAGTTTGCAAATATTCCATACGCAAAATCATATCCCGATGAACAAACACTTTTGGAATTGTTATTAAAAGATTCTGCTTTTAAATATATTGATGATATCAATACCTCTGATACAGAAACAATAGACCGGCAGATAACACAGGCTTTTAAATTAGCAGTTGCAGGTTTAGATAATGATTTAGACAATGCAGTTTGGTATAAGCATAAAAATGTAAGTATTTATCATTTATTAAGGCAAAGCGTTTTACCTTTTGCACGTACAGAATTGGTTGCAGGAGGCTGGGGTAATACTATAAATGCTATCAAATCCACTCATGGTCCCAGTTGGCGAATGGTTGTGCATTTAACTGAACCGGTGGAGGCTTTTGGTGTTTATCCCGGCGGTCAAAGTGGCAATCCCGGAAGCCGGTTCTATGATTCGTTTGTCAATGATTGGGTAAAAGGAAATTATTATACATTATGGGTTATGAACAACGAGGACGTAAATGATTCTAAAATAAAATGGACAATTAGTTTTTCAGCATCTTAAATTTTGTTATGCGTTTTTCTTTATCAGTAATCTTGATTATAATATTAGCTTTTATAGCCGGTATTTATTTGCCATGGTGGAGTATTGCCATTATTGCTTTCCTTGTATTATTAGTTTTACCCCAGGGCATTGGTTTAAGTTTTTTGGCAGGTTTCATTAGTATCTTTTTATTATGGGCAGGGTTGGCTTTATTTATTGATATTAAGAACGAAAGCATTTTATCTCAAAAAATTGCAGCTTTATTTTCATTAGGCGAGGCTTCATTTCTTTTGATACTGATTACCGGTTTGTTAGGTGGAATGGTTGCAGGATTTGCTGCCATGAGCGGTTCTACATTAAGGTTGATATTAAATAGGTAAGTTCATAAAAAAATTTGTTGATGAAAGTTCTGGTATTCATATCTAATGTTTCAATAAATTCGCACATCTAACACTTTAAATTTAAGTTATGGCACTTAGCTCTACAACCACTCAAACCCTTAACGCAAAGCCTGAAGCAAAACCAGTAGTAGATGCAGGAGCAGCCTCAGTTTTAGCTGCACTTGTACTTTCTGTTTATGCTGCTCAAAAAAGTAAAAAGCAGATTCGCCAGTTACGCAGAAAAGCAATTGCTGCCTTATTTCAATATAAAATCAGAACAATGGTTGCCAGATTTGTATCTATATTTTCAAAAAATGCAGCTCTTAACTTATCAAACAGAACTTTATTATTGATTTTGTTAGGATTGGCCTTTTTGATTCTTTTATTTGTATACTGGCCTGCAGCTATTGCTTTGTTACTATTGGGAATACTGCTTGTTCTTTTATCCCGCGACTTTTAATTTTTACAATTTATAGGCAGTTACTGTTATTATCTTTGCCTTTTAACAGGTAAATGAAAATTTTCTTGCTATAGCAAGGTTCACCCGGCGAGTGTCCTAAAAATTTTCTTATGGCAGTATTACATAATCGTGTTTCTCAAAAGGAACTGAAAGAACTTTTATTACAGGAAACTGAGTTCCGGAAAACAATTTCTTTCTATCATTATTTTCCTATTGCAGATCCGCAACTATTCAGGGACGAATTATACAGGAATTTAAATGCATTAAATGTATTTGGAAGAATTTATATTGCTCAGGAAGGCATAAATGCACAGGTAAGTGTACCGGAAAGCAAATATGATGCTTTTAAGGATTTTCTCTATTCCATTGAGCCATTATCAGGCACCAGGTTAAATATCGCCATTGATGATGACGGAAAATCTTTTTGGGTTTTAAAAATAAAGGTGCGTGAAAAAATAGTTGCTGATGGAATCTCTGATTCTGATTTCAGCATGGAGAAGAAAGGTAAGTATGTAACTGCAGAAGAATTTAATGCACTAACTGTGGATCCGGAAACTATAGTAGTGGATATGCGCAACCACTATGAATACGAAATAGGACATTTTGAATCTGCTATTGAAATACCATCTGATACTTTTAGAGAACAGCTGCCCATGGCTGCAGATATGCTAAAAGATGCTGCTGAAAAAAATATTATCATGTATTGTACCGGCGGTATACGGTGCGAAAAAGCAAGTGCATATATGTTGCACAAAGGCTTTAAAAATGTTTTTCACCTCGAAGGTGGTATTATACATTATGCAAATGAAGTAAAGAAAAAATCATTGCCTAATAAATTTAAGGGGAAGAATTTTGTATTTGACAACAGGTTGGGTGAAAGGATTACAAAAGAAATAATAGCTACCTGCCATCAATGTGGTAAGGTTGCTGATACACATGTAAATTGTGCCAATGAGGCTTGTCATCTCTTATTTATTCAGTGTGAGGCTTGTGTGGATAAATTTGACAAATGTTGCAGCATAGAATGCCGGGAGTTTATCCATCTGCCTGTTGAACAACAAAAAGAATTGAGAAAAGGAATTGATAAGGGAAGAAACATCTTCAATAAATCAAAACGCCTGCGACCAAAAATGTATGATACAAAATCAGGTAATATTATTTAAGGCATCCAGGGTTTTGTAATAAACTTCTTCTTCAGAAAGTTGCTCTCGTATAAAAGGTTCACCTGTAACAGCCTCATAAAGATCAATATAGCGATTTGATATGATCTCAACCCATTCATCTGTCATCTCAGGAACAGTTTGTCCTTCTTTGCCCATAAATTCGTTTAAAATCAGCCACTCTCTTACAAACTCCTTACTTAACTGTTTTTGCTTTTCAGATCTTTCCTGTCTCTCTTCGAATCCCTCTGCATAAAAATACCGCGATGAATCAGGTGTATGAATTTCATCCATTAAAAAAATTTTTCCATCCTTTTTACCAAATTCATATTTGGTATCCGCCAAAATAAGTTTGCGTTCAGCGGCTATTTGTCTTCCCCTTTCAAAAAGTGACAGTGCATAATTTTCTATTTGTTGCCATTCATCTTCCGTTACCAGATTTTGTTCAATTATTTCCTGCACAGAAATATCTTCATCATGTCCTTCAGAAGCTTTGGTAGATGGCGTAATAATAGGTGATGGAAAAAAATCATTTTCTTTTAAATCATCAGGGAACAGCTCGCCACAAAGAATTCTTTGTCCATTATAATATGTGCGCCAGGCGTGGCCGCATAAGTTTCCCCGTACAACCACTTCAACTTTATAAGGAATACATTTATAACCTATGGACACCGAAGGTGCAGGTACAGTAAGTAACCAATTTGGACAAATATCCCTGGTTCGCTCCAGCATAAATGCCGAAAGCTGGTTTAATACCTGGCCTTTATAAGGAATAAGTTTTGGCAGGATAACATCAAAAGCAGATATCCGGTCAGATGCAATCATAACCAGCAATAGATTATTGATAGTATAAACATCTCTTACTTTACCCTGGTAAAAATTCATTTGTTTTGGAAATTCAAATCTGCTCATAAGTCGAAAATACCTATTTGTTTTAATGAGAAATTTATATTTGAACGTAAAATTTCCTCTACTTACCTAATAAGTAAACAAAAATTTTTCAAAAACCCCTGATATGTGTATTTTTCCAATGTATTAACCTGATTCTTGGAGTTGCAAACTAATCCATAAAAAGATTCCGGCTATATCAATTGCAAAAACTAAATAAAATCTTATGAGAAAAAGCCTTCGCTTTTCGATCTTGCTAATGATTGCAACATTTTATTCATTGTCTGTATTTTCCCAGGCAATTACAATCACAGGAACTGTAACAAATAGTTTGACAAATGAAGTGGTTCCGGCAGTTTCTGTTTCTGTCAGAGGAGCTTCAATTGGAACATTTACTGATGAAAGAGGATCTTTCAGATTAAATGTAAACAGCCTTCCGGTAACCCTTTTGTTTAGTTCAATCGGTTTTGAATCACAGGAAGTTACTGTTACTTCGGCTGATTCACCTGTTTCTGTTGTAATGGTTGCTGCATCCACCCTGGGACAAGAGGTTGTAGTTGCTGCAACACGTACTCCACAAAGGATACTGGAATCGCCGGTGTCAATTGAGAGAGTTGGTATTACAACTATCAGAAATGCAGCTGTACCAAATTATTATGATCTGGTAAAAAATTTAAAAGGTGTTGATCTGATAACATCCAGCTTAACTTTTAAAACTGTTGGTACACGTGGTTTTAATGGTAGCGGAAATTTACGTTTCAACCAATTGACAGACGGAATGGATAACCAGGCTCCGGGTTTAAACTTTTCTGTTGGAAGTATAATAGGACCCACAGAACTGGATATAGACAATTTTGAATTATTGCAGGGAGCTTCATCAGCATTATATGGTTCCGGTGGTACCAATGGTACTATGTTATTGAATAGCAAAAATCCTTTCCGTTACCAGGGTTTAAGTTACCAGGTAAAACAAGGTATAAATCATATAAATTCTAATAGAAACAGTCCTGCTCCATACTATGACTGGTCTATGCGCTATGCAAGAGCAATAGGAGATAAGTGGGCATTTAAAATTTCCGGACAATTAATAAGTGCACAAGACTGGGAAGCAAATGACAGAAGAAATTTGTCCAGGACAAATGTATTTAGTTCCATCAAGCCAGGCAACCGCCAAACAGATCCAAATTACGATGGCGTAAATGTGTTTGGAGATGAAGCCAGTGTAAGTATGAATAGCCTGGCACAAGCAGTTGCTGCGCAGGTAGGTGCACAGGGAGTTGCTTTAATAAACAGTTTAGCCGGCCAAGGATTAACTTTTCCTCAGATAGTGGCCGGTTTAAGTGCTAATGCACAAACTGCACCTTTAGTGCCAGCTGTACCTTTTGTTTTGGGTATGCGTAACAATTATTATGGTGGTCAGTTTGTAAGCCGTACCGGTTATGATGAGAGGGATTTAGTAGATTACAATGCTTATAATTTTAAGTTGAATGGTGGCGTACATTATAAAATCACTAATGATATTGAAGCTTCATTATCTGGTTACTGGGGTAGTGGTACAACTGTTTATACAGGAGCTGACCGTTATGTTTTAAAGAATTTAAAGATGGGTCAGTACAAAGCAGAAATTAGAGCTGCTAACTGGTTTTTAAGAGGATATACTACCCAGGAAAATTCCGGTGATTCTTATACAGCAACCACTGCTGCTTTATTTATTAATAATGCATGGAAGCCCAATGCTACCTGGTTTCAAACTTATACCAGTGCCTACTCACAGGTTCGTTTAGCCGGAGGTGATGATGCAATGGCACATACCACAGCAAGAGGTGCTGCAGATCAAGGACGTTTGATTCCTGGTACCCCCGGTTTTCAAACAGCTTTTAATAATGCTGTTAATACCACCATTAATGACGGAGGTGCAAAATTTGATGATGCCTCCAGTTTGTATCATTACGAAGGGCAATACAACCTTAGTCAGTTAGTTCAATTTGCAGATGTCTTAGTAGGTGCCAGTTTTAGAAGGTATCATTTAAATTCAAATGGAACTATTTTCGCCGATACTACTGGTGCTATTAATATAGATGAAGTAGGTGGGTACCTGCAAATACAAAAAGGATTTTTAAATGATGTTCTAAGGTTAACAGGTTCTATAAGGTATGACAAGCAATCAAATTTTGAAGGTCGAGCCACGCCAAGAGCTACTGCCCTTATAAAAGTGGCTGAAAACAATAATTTCCGTCTTTCTTATCAAACAGCTTATCGTTTTCCATCAACGCAGGATCAATATATAAATCTGCTTACCGGTGGTGCAAACAGGCTTATAGGTGGTATTCCTGATTTCGAAGAATTTTTTAGATTCAGGCAAAATCCCGCATATACTTCCGAAAGTGTGGTGGCTTACAGAAATTCTATTTCAGCAGGCACACCTAATCCGGGATTATTACAGCAGGCGGGCTTTCAGTATATAAAACCTGAACGCGCCAATGCTTATGAACTTGGTTACAGAGGTTTATTAAATGCTAACCTGTTAGTTGATGGTTATGTTTATTATACTGCTTATAAAGATTTCTTAGGCAGAGTGGCTGTGGGTAGAGGTAATAGTGGAGATCCAGCAAGAGCACCTATTGATCTGGCAAGTCCATTTACAACGAATAATATTTCTTTCATTCAAAATACTGACACTGAAGTAAAAGCTATAGGATGGGGAGTAAGTGCTAATTATTTATTAGGCAGGGGTTTTGAATTAAGTGCCAATTTTTCTTCTGACAGGTTGAGAGATGTACCTGCCGGTTTTGTAAGTTTCTTTAATACACCAAAATGGAAATACAATATTGGTATTTCAAATAACAATATTGCAAAAGGTGTAGGATTTAACCTTCATTACAGGAGACAGGATGATGTATTTTGGGAAGGTACTTTTGGTACTGGTTTAGTTCCGGCTTATGGTACATTAGATGCACAGATAAATTACAAGCTTCCCAATTCCAATAACATGCTAAAGATTGGTGGTGCTAATATTACCAATGATTACTATCAAAGTGCTTTTGGTAATCCAAGAGTTGGAGGTTTATACTATATAAGTTTCTCTAATAATTTTTAATCAGTTTTTGAAGTTCTTAAAACTTCAAAGAGGCTGTCTCAATTTGCGAGACAGCCTTTTACTTTTGTATTTATGGTAGTTGCCGGATTTAATTTAGGGGTGCTTTTCTGAACCTTAATTTTCGTATACAACTTCTTTTTGTATAAGAAATTGTTTGATTAGTTAATGATAAACATCCTATGGTAAATGATAGGTTTTAATTACGATATCATTAATACAAGAATATAATCTGGTCATCAACAAAAAATTTGAAATGATGGGTCTTCCCTTTTTATGACCAGGAATAAAATATAACCCAGGCATTACTACATAAAAAAACTGCCCCTGGAGGCAGTTTTTCATTATAATTTTTGAAGTTGATTATCCAAATAATCCACCTTTTTTCAGAGACCTGATTCCTTCAGCAATCTTGAAACCATTTTGATAGATCTCAATTTTATAATTACCAGTTTGGAAATCATTTTGTCTTAGGGGAACTTTTACTGTTTTACGTGTTCCCTGCTCATAATCAAGGGTAGATCTGAAAGTAAATTGTTTATCACCATCTGTACGGGTAGTAAGTAATCCTGATCCCATGCTTGGATCTGAAATAATTCTTCCATCAGGTGCTGTAACAATTACATATAAATCTGCAGGTCCTGAACGTGCAACACGATTTTCTACATCAAAAGCGATTTCTAATTTATCTACACGACGTGCAGTGGTAGTTTCTTTTTCTTTACCGCTTCTTTTTTCATTAAGAGGTCGGATTTGAATATTAGAAGCAGAAAATGTTGAAGCTACATCAACTGTTTGTGCTAGTTCTTCTTTTTCGGCTGTTGTAGTTTGCAAATTAGTTTGCAATACTTCTCTTTCCTGCGTTAATTGAGTATTGGAACTGGCTAAAAATTGATTTTCACCTGATAGTCTGGCAACTTCTGCTTCCAGGTTTGCTATTTTACTGTTTAACTGGCCAATCATTGTTTTGGCTCTTCTTAAATCAGCATCTGATGCATTTTTATTTCTAAGGATACGATCAATCTCCGTACGAAGCTTTGTAATTTCTGATTGATTTTCACTAACCTGACCTGATAAGTTGTTGTTATTTCCTGTAATGGAATCCAAACGGGTTAAGGCATCATTATAAAGCAATTGAACTGAATCTCTTGCAGTCATTGCAGTACTTGCCTGTGTTTGTGTAATTTGAATTTTTTCGTCAGACTGGTTTTTGTTATAAAGAAAATATCCCCATGTACCCAATAATGCAGCTGCTAAAACTCCAATAGCTATATTTTTGGTGGTGTTATCTGTACGGGGTTTTTCAGGCGTATTCTGCGGTTCGTTTGCAGAAGGTTAATTTGTGTTTGCCATCGTGATAAGGTTTTTGTTGAAAATTAATTCGAGCTTGGTTTTTTGCTTTGGCCTCCAGAAACCGAAAATCGTGCCAGAATCAATTCATGATTTTTAATTGATATTGCTCTATGAAGTTAGAAAACATTTTAGTAGAACTGAAGAAAAGGAAATTTAAACCTGTTTATTGGCTGGAAGGAGATGAAGATTTTTTTATTGATGTAATTATTAATCACGCAGAGCATAACATTTTGTCTGAAGGGGAAGCTGGGTTTAACAAAACTGTTTTTTATGGGCGAGATGCGGATTGGCCATCGGTTATAAATGCCTGCAGGCGATATCCAATGTTTTCAGACTTTCAGGTAGTGATTATAAAAGAAGCACAGTCCATGCGTGATATAGATAAACTGGAAAGCTACATCACCAAACCTCTAGAATCAACTTTATTATTCGTAGCATATAAAGGAAAAAAAATAGATGGCCGTACTAAGCTGGCTAAAGTATTAAAAGATAAATGCGTTTTTTTAAGTACTAAAAAATTATATGAAAACGAACTACCGGATTGGACAAGCCAGTTAGTTAAGCTAAAAGGATATTCTATAACTAATAAAGCTCTTTTTTTATTAATTGATCATATTGGAAATGATCTAAGCAGGATTAATAATGAAATAGATAAACTTATTTTAAACATTGGTAGCACCAACAATATTACAGAAGATGATATTGAAAAATATGTTGGAATCAGTAAAGAATATAATGTTTTTGAATTACAGGATGCCTTAGCTAAAAAAGATGCTTATAAAGCTATACGCATTGCACAATATTTTGAAAATAATCCTAAAGCTGCACCACTTCCATACATCTTTCCATCATTATATTCTTTTTTCAGCAAGCTGCAAATGCTTTATACAACACCGCCAACTGGTGATAAAGCTTTAGCAATTTTAATTGGTGTACCGGAATTTAAATTAAAAGACTATAAACAAGCTACTAATAAGTATTCTTTGCAATCTGTTGAAAAGAACATTTTATTATTAAATCATTACAATTTAAAAAATGTTGGTGTAGGTGATGCGGGTACTTCAGAAGGGCAATTGCTAAAAGAAATGCTTGTGAAGATGCTTTATGATTGAGATAATTTTATCAATGCTGCTTCCTTATCCATATGCAATTGTTGTGTAAGCTCCTCCAGGCTGTTATATTTTACCTGTTCACGCAGGTAAGCCTTTACATAAACCTTCAGTTCCTGCCCATATATATCAACATCAAAGTCAAAAATGTTCACTTCGGTACGAACGAATACATCAGATAGTGTTGGACGTTTACCAATACTGAGCATACCTTGTTTTTGAAATCCTTCACCTTCAATATAAACGGCAAAAACACCTTCGCCGAGATGAATTTTATCGTCATCCAGGTATTCTAAATTGGCTGTAGGAAATCCTAATTTTCTGCCGATCTTATCACCTTCTACCACTTTACCTGAAAAAAAGAAAGAATAGCCAAGTAAATAATTGGCAGCTTCAACTTCACTGTTTATAATAGCATTCCTGATTTTAGTGGAACTAATACCTATTTCATTTAAAATATGTTTTGGAATTTCAATGAGTGTATAATTCCATTTTTTTTGTTCTTTCTCCAATAAAACTAAATTTCCTTTTCTTTCTTTTCCAAAATGATGGTCATAACCAATAATAATGGTATGAGGTTGAAACTTTTTAATTAAGAATTCCTCTATATAAGCTTCCGCAGAAAGTTCCGAAAATGCAGCAGTAAAGGGTACAATAACCAGGTGATCAATATTTTTGTTTTTAAGCAAAACAATTTTTTCTTCAAGTGTATTTAATAATTGTAAGGAATAATCAGGTTGAACAATTTTTTTTGGATGAGGATGAAAAGTGATGATGATAGATTCGCCCTGGATTTTTGTGCATTCTTTCTTTAAAGCATCTATAATTTTCTGATGTCCAAGGTGAACACCATCAAAAGTTCCTATGGTAATAACCGCATTATTAAAATCAGGCAAATTCTCTATATCCGTGTGCACTTGCATAAGCATGCTAAGATAAAGAGGCAATTGTTTTAGATTTGCGCTTTCGGAAAATAAATAAAGGTTCATGTCGCTTTACACAAAACGGGGAGTTTCAGCTCAGAAGGAAGAAGTTCATGCAGCAACAAAAAATATTGATGCCGGATTGTATCCAAAAGCTTTCTGCAAAATATATAAAGATGTTTTTGGAAATGATGACAATTGGGTGAGCCTGATGCATGCCGATGGGGCTGGTACAAAAACAATTTTAGCATATTTATACTGGAAAGAAACAGGTGATCTTTCTGTTTGGAAGGGAATTGCACAGGATGCTATTGTAATGAATACGGATGATCTGTTATGTGTAGGCATTTATACAGATCTTTTATATTCTTCTTCCATTGACAGAAATAAAAATCTAATTCCCGGTGAGGTTCTGAAAGCAATTATAGAAGGCTCCCAGGAGTTTTTTGATCGAATGAATGATTTTGGGATTAATATAATTTTTTCAGGTGGTGAAACAGCGGATGTTGGTGATGTAGTGAGGACTATTGCTGTTAATGGCACTATGGCAGCACGTGTTCCAAAATCAAAATTAATTACAAATGAAAAAATTAAAGCAGGACAGGTTATTGTAGGTTTATCAAGTTTTGGAAAAGCATCTTATGAGAAGGAATATAACAGTGGCATTGGAAGCAATGGACTAACGAGTGCAAGGCATGATGTTTTACAAAAAAATTATAAAAATCTTTATCCTGAAACCCTTGATCCTTTTTTAGATGATGAAGTTGTTTATATAGGTAAAA